>CALLHT010000262.1 GCA_938009335.1 uncultured Rhizobiaceae group bacterium | reverse complement strand
GCCGCTGCACAAACGCTTATTGCAGAATTGTATGATCTTGGCCGGGGTATTGCGATGGATACTAAGAAAGCAGCCGAATGGTATGCAGTGGCTGCTGCTTCCGGCAATCGCGAAGCAAAATTCGCGATGAGCATGAAGCTTCTGCAAGGTCAGGATGTGGAACAAGACACTGAGCGTGCGTTGACCATGATGGAAGAAGCCGCCGATGCAGGACATCCGGTTGCAATGTTTAACTTTGCGAATCACATCATCGACCAACGGCCAACTACGGCCGGCTATCGGCGCGCGCTACCCTATCTGGAAAAGGCTGCGGAATATCGTCTGGCGGATGCCTATTATCTCCTCGCACAAATCTACAAAGAAGGCTTGGTCAAGGGATATGGTGAGCCATTGATCGCTCGCAAATGGCTTATTAAGGCAGCAGAATCCGGCATTGATACCGCACAAGTTGATCTCGCCATTTCCTATTCAAACGGCTTTGACGGGCCAAAAGACCTTGTAAAGGCACATCAATGGTTTGAAACGGCAGCGCGTACCGGAAATGTTATTGCGCAAAACCGTTTGGCTCATATGCTATTCAAAGGTGCTGGGGTGGAGCAAGCTCCCGAAGAAGCTGCTGTTTGGCATATTCTAGCAAGCCGGGCGGGACGCGCAGATCCGATCCTGGATCAATATATGCGGAAGCTGGATGAAGAAACCCGCAAAAAAGCGATCTCGCGGGCAAATCGTTGGCCATCTTAACACTGATTGGCTTGCACCTTTGAATTCGCGCTTGCGTATTCGCACTACTTGTGGTCAATCCCCATCATCTCAATGAATTTCCTAAGGCGCTTTTGATATGAAGATCAACGGAAACGAAATCAAACCCGGCAATGTCATCGAACATAAAGATTCGCTCTGGGTGGCGGTTAAGACCAATGCGGTGAAGCCTGGAAAGGGCGGCGCATTCAATCAGGTCGAGTTGAAAAACCTGTTGGATGGTCGCAAAGACAATGAGCGGTTTCGTGCCAGTGAGACGGTTGAAAAAGTCCGGCTCGAACAAAAAGACTTTCAATATCTATACGCCGAAGGTGACATGCTGGTGTTCATGGATATGGAAACGTATGAGCAGCTTGAACTGCAACGCGATTTCGTTGGAGATCGTTCTGCCTTCCTTCAAGACGGTATGACTATTGGTGTTGAACTATATGAAGAACGCCCAATTGGTGTGAAATTGCCGGATCAGGTAACGCTGAAAATTGAAGAAGCTGATCCAGTTGTAAAAGGTCAGACGGTCTCATCTTCCTATAAGCCCGCTGTTATGGAAAATGGTGTGAAGGTGATGGTGCCGCCGTTCATTGAAGCGGGTGAAAGCATTGTGGTTGATACAAACAATATTGAATATATCCGCCGCGCAGAATCATAAACGCACAAGAAACGGTAACTTCCTTTGGCACGTTCAGCCCTCCTAAATGTCATGACAAATGCTGCTTTCAAGGCGGGGCGTTCGCTTGCGCGTGATTTCGGCGAAGTGCAAAACCTGCAGGTTTCGCGAAAAGGGCCAGGAGACTTTGTTACCAATGCCGATCTGAAGGCGGAAAAGATCATTCGCGAAGAACTTGCTGAAGCACGCCCAAAGTTTGGCTTTCTGATGGAAGAGGGCGGCGAGATTAAAGGGCAAGATCCGCAAAACCGCTGGATCATCGATCCTCTGGACGGCACGCATAACTTTATGCACGGTCATCCGCATTTCTGTATTTCCATCGCGCTAGAGCGTGAAAAAGATATCGTGGCTGGTGTTATTTATAATCCTGCAACGGATGAATTGTTTGTAGCAGAACGCGGGCAGGGTGCATATGCCAACGATACCCGCATGCGAGTGGCTGCGCGTCGCGAACTGACCGAATGTCTAGTCGTGACCAATATTCCGCGATATGGACAAACCGGTCATCGCCAAGCGCTTGCAGAGCAAGCGGCTGTCATGAAAAGCACCATGGGTGTTCGCTGCAGTGGGTCTACTGCGCTTGATCTGGCTTACGTAGCTGCAGGTCGATTTGACGGTGTCTGGCAAACCGGTCCCCAAGCTTGGGATTTTGCAGCGGGTATCATCATGATCCGCGAAGCAGGGGGTTATGCTTCCGCACTCAATGGCACCCGGGATATGTTTGGTTCCGGAACCATTCTTGCAGGCAATGAGCGCGTTCATAAACAATTGGGTGATGCGGTGCGTTCTGCCAAGGTTTCACAATAAATCCTTTTATTTGCCGCATATAGCGTCTAACTTCCTGTAAATGATTTGGTTTACCAAGTTTGATAACTGGCGACTGGCGAACGGGAGGGCGACGCGTGGCTAGGGAATTTGATCCGCATAAACTTTCAAATCCGAGCGTGTTCCTGCTCAGCATGATCATCTTCTTGATCATTGCCGGGTTTTTGGCATCGATCCTCTACAGACAAATTTTTGAGGCCTTCCAAACCAATCCTGGATTGAACGGGTTGATCTTGGGCGTTCTGGTTGTTGGTATTCTACTTTCTCTAATTCAGGTTGTTCGGCTCATTCCGGAAGTGCGCTGGGTGAACAGTTTCCGCCTTGGAAATCCTGATCTTGAAACAAGTCGTGGCCCTGTGCTTCTTGCGCCAATGAAGGCGTTGCTTGGTCAAACCGGTCAGGACATGTCTATCTCGGCAACATCTATGCGTTCTATTCTGGACTCAATCGGAAATCGTCTGGATGAGAGCCGTGATATCTCACGATACCTGATTGGCTTACTGGTTTTCCTTGGGTTGTTAGGAACGTTTTGGGGACTTCTACAAACCATCGGTTCGATTGGCGAAACAATCCAATCGCTAGATCCCAAATCCGGTGATACAAATGATGTGCTGGATGCACTCAAGAGCGGGTTGAAAGCGCCGCTTGACGGCATGGGGACAGCGTTTTCTTCCTCTCTGTTTGGTCTTGCGGGTTCGCTTGTGGTGGGCTTTCTTGATCTACAGGCAGGCCGTGCCCAAACACGATTTTATACCGAGCTTGAGAATTGGCTTTCTTCAGTCACCGATCTTTCGAGCGATGGGCTTTCTGCAAATGCCAGCACGGATGAAGTTCGCGCGCATCTTGATCAACTGACACAACGCCTTCAATCTGGTGGTGGCGGGGCGCGTGTAACCGAAGCGCTCGGAAGTCTGGTCGATAGTATTCAGCAGATGGTGCGCCACATGCGATCAGAGCAAGAAATTACCCGTCAGCAATTGCAGCAGCAGGAAGCGCAGCAAAAAGAAATTCTGATGCTGATGCGGCGGATGAATATCTTTTTCGACAAAGCGTCCAAAGACTGAGGTCTGAACCGTGGGTGTTGGATCAAGATATCGCGAACGTTCGGTCAACTACTGGCCCGGCTTCGTAGATGCATTGGCAACCCTGTTGCTGGCGATCATGTTCCTATTGTCAGTCTTTGTGCTGGCGCAATTTATTCTCAGTCAGGAAATTTCTGGCAAGGATCAGGTTCTCAACCGGCTTAACTCGCAGATTGATGAACTGACTTCATTGCTTGCATTGGAACGGGCCAATAAACAGGACCTTCAGGATTCAATCGCCAATCTGGAAGCCTCTTTATCGTCGACTGAAAGCGAACGCTCTCGTCTTGAGGAGCTGCTCGCTTCTGGGAACACAGACACGGCGGCAACCGAAGAACGGTTGGGAGCGCTCTCCACTCAGATCGATGAAGAAAAGCAGATTAGTCAACGCGCGCTCAGTCAGGTTGAATTGCTCAATCAGCAGATTTCCGCCTTGCGTAGACAAATCGCTGCACTGGAAGATGCGCTGGATGCATCAGAAAGCCGCGACCGTGAAAGCCAAACGAAAATTGCAGATCTCGGGAAACGACTCAACGTTGCGCTTGCGCAGCGCGTACAAGAACTAAACCGTTACCGTTCAGACTTCTTTGGCCGTTTACGCGAAATTCTCGGTGGGCGCTCTGACATACGCATTGTGGGTGACCGGTTTGTCTTCCCATCGGAAGTTCTGTTTGCTTCCGGTGGCGCTGAGCTGAATGAACAAGGTCGAGCGGAAATGCTAAAAGTCGGACAAGCGCTTATTCAGATTGGCTCAGAAATTCCGGATGACATTAGCTGGGTGCTCCGCGTAGACGGGCACACGGATAACATACCACTTTCCGGAACAGGTCGGATTCGCGACAACTGGGAACTTTCTTCCAGTCGCGCGACATCAGTGGTACGCTTTTTCATCGAGCAGGGCATTCCTGCTAATCGATTGGTGGCAGCGGGTTTTGGCGAGTTCCAGCCTTTGGAAGATGCTGATACAGATGAAGCACGGGCAAAAAACCGCCGCATTGAGTTAAAACTGACGGAAAGATAATGGCTGAACAAGCAGATGTTATTGTAGTGGGCGGCGGATTGGCTGGCCTAGTGGCTGCGCATGAGCTGACAAAGCGTGGCAAAAAAGTCCTTATGCTGGATCAGGAAGGTGAGCAAAATCTGGGTGGTCAGGCCTTCTGGTCTCTCGGTGGTCTTTGTATGATTGATACGCCGGAACAACGTCGTATGCGTATTCGCGATAGTCTGGAACTGGCAACGCAAGACTGGTTGGGTTCAGCGCAATTTGATCGTGAAGAAGATCACTGGCCTCGCCAATGGGCAAATGCGTATCTTCAGTTTGCGCATGATGAAATGCGCTCCTACCTGTATGACCTTGGCATGCGGTGGTTCCCTGTTGTTGGGTGGGCCGAGCGTGGCGGATCCTTCGCCGATGGGCATGGCAATTCAGTGCCAAGGTTTCATATCACCTGGGGAACCGGTGAGGGCATCGTAGAACCATTTGTAAACCTTGCCTACGAAGCGGCAAAAAGCGGGTTGCTAACCTTCAAGTTTCGCCATCAGGTTTCCAAGCTCATCAAAAAGAAAGGCGCAATCGTCGGTGTTGCGGGTGAAGTGCTTGAGGCAACTTCTGTCAAACGCGGCGAACAAAGCAGCCGTGAAGTGGTGGGTGATTTTGAGTATCATGCGCAGTCGGTGATTGTTTCATCCGGTGGCATTGGCGGAAATCTTGATCTGGTTCGCAAAAACTGGCCAACAAAGCGTCTGGGTGCTGCACCCAAGAACATGATCTGCGGGGTGCCAGCTCACGTTGACGGACGTATGGTCGATATTACCCGCAAATCAGGCGGTTCGATTATCAATGAAGACCGTATGTGGCACTATACGGAAGGCGTGAAAAACTTCGATCCGATCTGGCCCAAGCATGCGATCCGGATTTTACCCGGGCCTTCATCCATGTGGTTTGATGCGGAGGGTAACCGTATGCCTGCGCCTTACCTGCCGGGCTTTGACACAAACGGCACGTATAAGCACATTCTCTCTACGGGGTACGATTACTCTTGGTTCATTCTGACGCAAAAGATCATCGAAAAAGAGTTCGCGCTTTCCGGTTCAGAACAGAACCCTGATCTGACGTCCAAAAAATGGCTGGAAGTTTTAAAAACCCGTCTAGGCAAGGGCGCGACACCGCAAGTGGAAGCCTTTAAGGAAAAAGGCGAAGACTTTGTCGTTCGCGATGATCTTGAAAGTCTGGTCGCTGGCATGAACCAACTTGCTGGCGGTGGCCTGGTTGACTATCAGAAAATCAAAACCCAGATCGAAGCCCGCGACCGCGAGATGGATAATCCGTTCTCGAAAGATGCACAGGTGATGGCGATCCACTCTGCGCGGAATTATATCGGCGACAAACTGATCCGGACCGCCAAGCCGCACAAGATTTTGGATAAATCTGCTGGGCCTTTAATCGCCGTGCGCTTGAACCTGCTGACCCGTAAAACATTGGGTGGCATCCACACCAATCTGGACAGCCAGGTGCTGGATAAGAATGGCGAGCCGATTGAAGGTCTATATTCGGCGGGTGAGGTAGCAGGCTTCGGCGGCGGCGGCTATCACGGTTACAACGCACTTGAAGGCACTTTCCTTGGCGGATGTATCTTCAGTGGTCGTAAGGCGGGATTGGCAGCGGGCTAGAGTGCCCTGAAATATTCATAATTCTAGCCAGAAGTTGCCTGTTTCTTTCGCTAAAAATTACCTTCCACTAGGGAGGTAATGAGACATGATTGCAGAAACCGTATTTGTGATGACCATCCTTGGTTGCGGCAACGATACGAAGTCATGCGATTTTGTTGCTGAACCCCAATCAACCTATACCAGCCAAGCTGCGTGCGAAGCAGCGGTTACAAGTGAACTCATCCGTTATCAGGACGCGGCGTATCCGGTGGTCGTAGGTGATTGTATTGAGAGAAAAGGCCGTGTTGAGGTTGCTCAATTACAATCTCCGCCACCTGCCATCCAGATAGAAGAACCAAACACATTTGAGAAGCTGCGAGCTGATGCAGATGCGATTGAGTTTGATCCGGTTGGTCAAACCAAGGAGCTTCTGACCCGCACTACAGAAGCAACCAAGAATACAATTGGCAGGTTACGCGATTGGGTTCGGGGGGAATAAAAAACCGGATGCTTTCGCGCCCGGTTTTCAAAACATTGAGCTTGGCTTACGCTTGTTTATTCAGCAGGCCAGCCGCCAATAGCGCGAACCTCAACAAATTCTTCCAAGCCCCATTTTCCGCCTTCGCGACCATTACCGGATTGCTTCATGCCGCCGAATGGCGAACCCGAACCACGAGCCTGACCGTTCATGTCTACCATACCGGTGCGTAGTTCGCGTGCTACGCGGCGCGCCTTTTCCGGGTCAGTCGTTTGAACATAGTTAGTCAGGCCGTAGACCGTGTCATTGGCAATCTCAATTGCCTCTTCTTCGGTATCAAACGGCATCATGGAAAGGACCGGGCCAAAGATTTCTTCACGCATGATGGTCATGTCGTTGTTGCAGTCTGCGAACACTGTAGGCTTCACGAAGAAGCCACGGTTTAGCCCTTCAGGGCGACCAACGCCACCGGTTACCAAACGTGCACCTTCGTCGATGCCTTTTTGGATTAGGTCTTGAACCTTGTTGAACTGAAGCTCAGAAACAAGTGGGCCGATGTGGCGACCTTCTTCAGCTGCACCATTCACCGTTGTAGCCTCAGCTGCTGCTTTTGCTTCTTCAACCGCCTCGTCGTAGCGCGAACGTTCTACCAGCATACGGGTAGGGGCGTTGCAGGATTGGCCTGTGTTGTTAAAGCAACGGATGATGCCTTGTTTCACAGCTTTTGGATCAGCATCTGCAAAGACGAGGTTTGCGCCTTTGCCACCGAGTTCCAGACTAACGCGCTTGATGGTTTCTGCAGCCGCAATGGTGATTGCCTTGCCCGCGCGAGTTGAGCCGGTAAAGCTGACCATGTCCACGTCTTTATGTGCGGAAAGCTGTGAACCAACGCCCGGACCATCACCGTTTAACATGTTGTATATACCAGCTGGGACACCGGCTTCGTGCATGATCTCTGAGAAAAGAATGCCTGAAAGTGGTGATTGCTCAGAAGGTTTCAGCACCATGGTGCAACCGGTTGCAAGCGCAGGCATGACCTTCAACGTGATCTGGTTCATTGGCCAGTTCCATGGCGTGATCAATGCGCAAACGCCAATTGGCTCATGAATGATATGTGTGCTTTCTTCGCCAGCGCGCAATGGGCCTTCAAACTCATATTCTTTTAGTGCAGCAATAAATGCATTGAGATGAAAAGAACCTGTTCCTGATTGCTGAACTTTCGCCATATCAATCGGCGCGCCCATCTCGCTTGAGATTGCAGCCGCCATATCGTCAGAGCGTTTTGTATAAACCTCCAGAATGCTTTCCATCAGTTCCAGACGTTCGGCCTTGCTGGACTTTCTCCATTTCGGGAATGCAGCCTTGGCAGCAGCAACGGCTGCGTTTGTGTCTGCTTCGCCACCGAGAGAAATCGTGGCAACCGCTTCCTCTGTCGATGGGTCAATGACTGGAAAGTCTGTCCCCTGTTGTGGAGCAACCCATTTTCCGTCGATATAGAAGTTTGCAGCGTTGTTCATTTCGCAGTGCCTTTCAATCCAGGTCGTGAATGATATTATTGTGCAACCCATATCATGGCTATGTGTGGGTTGTCTTGGTTAGAAAACGTCAGAATGGTTGAGAATACCGAATTTAACCGGCATCAAATTGTAGTTTCGCGAGGCCTGCATAGACACCCTTCTTCGCGATCAATGATTTGTGTGTGCCTTCTTCGATAATCTTCCCTTTATCCATTACGATTATGCGGTCTGCTTTGAGGATTGTCGCAAGGCGGTGGGCAATGATGATGGTGGTGCGTCCCTGCATCAGTCGGTCGAGCGCGTCTTGAACCAGTTTCTCGCTTTCCGCATCCAGCGCGCTTGTGGCTTCATCCAAAAGCAAGACCGGTGCATCGCGCAGAATAGCCCGTGCGATTGCCAAACGCTGACGCTGACCGCCCGAAAGCGTGACACCGCGTTCTCCCAACGCAGTGTCATAACCTTCTGGCAAGTTCGAGATAAAGTCATGTGCGTTTGCCGCTTTTGCCGCGTCGAGTATGGTTTTTCGATCCGCTCCATCGCGACCATAGGCAATGTTGTCTGCAACGTTAGACGCGAAGATTACAGAATCTTGCGGAACAACGGCGAATTGGTCTCGCAAGGTTTCGGGATCGAGTTGCGTTAGTGGAATGTCGTCGAGCTTGATGGTGCCGGATTGAGGGTCGTAAAACCGCAACAACATGGAGAAGACGGTACTTTTACCCGCGCCCGATGAGCCTACGATTGCGATCGTCTCTCCCGGCTCAATGTTTAATGAAAAACCGTCGAGTGCTGCATATTCCGGGCGTGTCGGATATCTGAACTCCACATTGTCAAATACCATTTCACCTTTGACCTTTGCAGGAAGTGGCGAGGGGTTGGCAGGTGCTACAATGTCGGATTGTGTTTTGAGCAGTTCGACCAGGCGCTCTGCGGAACCTGCTGCTTGTGAAAGCTCGCCCCAGACTTCAGACAATGCGCCAAACGCTCCAGCCGCAAACACCGCATAGAGCAAAAACTGGCTAAGCGTTCCCGGCGACATCGTGCCGTTGAGGACATTGTTTGCACCCACCCAAAGAACGGCAACAACGCTTGAAAGAATGAGAAAGATCGCAAAACCTGTCAGTAGCGCGCGGGTGCGGATCGCAAGGCGTGCGGCATCGAATGCAAAGTCTACCGCTGCGCCAAAGCCAGAACGCACACTCTTCTCATTTGTATAAGACTGCATCGTGCTTACCGCGCCGATGGATTCGGATGCGTAGGCGGTTGCTTCTGCCAAGGTGTCTTGTGCTTCGCGAGAGCGCCTCCTAACCCGCCTGCCAAACATAATGATGGGTAAGATGATTAGAGGTATGGCGCCAACCACGAAAAGAGAGAGCCATGGCGAGGTATAGATCATCATCGTAACCGCGCCGATGCCAAGAAGCGTGTTGCGCAAAGCAAGAGAGGCTGTTGCGCCCACGGCAGATTTAATCTGTGTTGTATCAGCGGTTAATCGTGAAACGATTTCGCCGGACCTTGCGGTATCAAAGAAGGTGGCGCTGAGTTTCGTGACGTTGTCGAAAACATCTTTGCGCAGATCAGCGACGATGCGTTCTCCCAGCCAAATTACGAAATAATATCGACACGAACTGGCAATCGCGAGAACCAGTCCAATCAAGATCAAGACTGTAAAGTATGAGTTCACCAGTTCCGGATTGCTGTCCGAAAACCCGTGATCGATGACCCGGCGCACGGCCATGGGAAGGGTCAACGTTGTAACCGCTGCGAGAACAAGGAAAAATATCGCCAAAGTGACCTGCGGTTTATATCGTTTGATATAGGGAAACAGGTTGGAAAGCGGCTGCAATGAACCGTTTCTTTTTGTCTCTTCAGGATTTTCGGCCATGGGCAAATCAGGCTCTTGTCTAAGGTCTGTCATTGATGTATAGAACCGACCAACAAAAGCCGTGGGCAGCCCCCGCGGTTTATTCATTGTAAAAGCAGAAAAAACAAGTTCCGATTGGCAGATGCGGTAAAAAACCCATTTCAATTGGCAGAGGATACGACGATGAAAAAAGATACTCATCCAGATTACCACACCATCAAGGTTGTAATGACGAACGGCACCGAGTTCGAAACCCGCACAACTTGGGGTTCCGAGGGTGACACAATGAACCTTGATATCGATCCGACATCGCATCCTGCTTGGACAGGTGGTGATCGTCAATTGATGGACCGCGGTGGTCGCGTATCACGCTTCAATAAGAAATACGAAGGTCTTGGCATCTAAGCCGCGATTTTCCTTCGCTAAAAACGATAAAACCCGGTCCATTTGGCCGGGTTTTTTGTTGGCTTGAGAGCCCTGAAAAGGGCGGAAATCTAACGCTTTGTCGCGCCCAAAGCTGTTGAAAGCAGATCAATCTGCTGTCCAACCGGATTACCGCCAATTGAACCCGATGTCGGCGTTACCGTTTCTCCGTAAAGTTCCGCGTCCAGCGTCATTACGCGGTTTCTCAAGGTCAAGGACCGTGCAACCAGTTCAACGAATTCTCTTGGCAGTTCTGTCCAGCCTGGGCTGTCAATTTGCGGGTTGCTCTCGTCGAGTTTGATCTTTTTCTTTTCTTCCAGCAGTTGGTCGCGGGTCATTTCGCCTTCATTTGCAGCGCGTTGCAACAAGAGCCAGGAAGCCAGTTGCATCAAGCGTGTGGTCAGACGCATGGATTCTGATCCATACAGCATCGCGGTTGCACGGGGCAGGCCTTTTGCCTGTTCACGGCCCTCGCCATCAAGGAAAGAAGCACTTTCTTCGACAAGGCTCATGCCATCTTGGAACAAGACTTTGAATTTCTCAGAAGAGGCAAACTTTTCTGCCAGATTAATTGGGTTATTCACGCGGTTGCCCCTAGATGAAAACTGATACTTAACAAAACGTAAATTAATAGAGAAAATCTTAAACGTAAAGCAGCAGCAGCGTTAGTGGTTAATATCCACATGAATGCAAAACCTGCGCCAATCTTGAGCTTTTTGCCGGCAACTAAAAATTTGCGCAAAAAAAAGAGCCGCAAAGCGGCTCTGAAAAGTTAACAGGGAGGCGTCAAACAGTGCAGCAAGGCTGCGCTCTGTCTGAGCGTTCGATTAAAAACCGAACAATTACATTAATGCCGCATAAACCTTAATTTCGGGTTAATATCATAAACGCTTCTACTTAAAGAGCGCTTCAGCTGCATTCAGGTGTGTAGATTTTGCCCCGGCGGCTTGTTCCAGTCGCTCAATTTCCTCTTTCAGCACTGTGACCATTTCAGTCAGTTCGTCGACTGACATGTCTGAAACATCTTGCCCGATTTGAAACCGGACCGGTTTTTTTGCCTCTTCATCTTCCATCCTTGGCCCTCCAGAGTGTCCCTTAAAATTGTTTGCATGGCGCTGGCGGACAGGCTATAACAGCCGGGATTTCATGACAATGTGTGAACTCTTCCCGAAAGGGAGCCGCCCAAAGCCCGGGCAGGCACACGGGGAAGATGTATCTTAAGGAGACTGGAAATGGCTGCACCTTTGATGCCGAAAGCTACCGCTGTATGGCTGGTGGATAATACGTCGCTTACCTTTGATCAGATTGCAGAGTTCTGCACGCTGCATCCGTTGGAAGTTAAAGCGATTGCCGATGGTGAGAGTGCGCAGGGGATTAAGGGTATGGACCCGATCTCTACGGGTCAGTTGACCCGCGACGAACTTGAGGTTGCGCAAAAGGACTCCAATCACAAATTGAAGATGGCGGAGCCTAAGGTTCGCGTACCCTCGCTCAAGAAAAAGGGCCCGCGCTATACACCGCTTTCAAAGCGTCAGGATCGCCCGAATGCTATTCTTTGGCTCGTGCGTAGCCATCCGGAATTGAAAGATTCGCAGATCATTCGTTTGGTTGGCACAACGAAAAACACGATCGGTGCTATTCGCGACCGCAGCCATTGGAACTCTGCTAACCTGCAGCCGATGGATCCTGTGACGCTTGGTCTATGTACGCAGATCGCGCTAGATGCCGAAGTGACGAAGGCAGCAAAATGGGCACCGGCTAAGCCTGAACCTGTTGAAGGTGAAGAAGGCGCTGATACATTGATGCCGGCAGAAGAGAGCCAGAATTACTCTATTGATATGACGCCACCAGCACCTGCACAGCCGGATGAAACCATCAGTGCTGACGATGTGTTTGCAAACTTCTCTGCAGAGAAGTCTGACGAAGAACCTCAAAACTGATTGTGCTTTTCTAGGCCTCGTTCACCGGAACGGTGTAGTTGAGGCCTAGTCGTCCACCATCTGCGTAGATGGTTTGCCCTGTCACATAACTTGCATCATCTGAAGCAAGGAATGTGGCAATGGCCGCAATTTCAGAAGCCTCACCAATACGGCCCATAGGCGTTCTTGATAATATTTTCGCCTGCGCTTCCGGATCATTGGCAACCGCTTCCAGCATCTTGCTCATAACAGAACCCGGACCAATTGCGTTCACACGAATGCCATGCTTTGCAAGAGCAAGGGCGGTAACTTTGGTGAGTTGATTTACCCCGCCTTTGGAGACCGAATAGGGGACCTGATTGGCAATCGCAAAGACCGCGTTTACCGATGACAGATTGATGATACAGCCCGGTGCTTCGCCTACCTCAACCTGATCAACCATATGGCGGGCAACTTCCTGACTGCACAAAAATGCGCCTTTTAGGTTCACCGAAATAACGCGGTCGAAGTCTTCTTCGGTGACATCCAGAAATTCTGCGCCAGCAACAATGCCTGCATTGTTGACCAGAATGTCGATGCGGCCATATTCGTCTATGGCGCCTGCAATCAGATTATGAACATCCAGACGCTCGGCAACATTACAGTGCACATATTTGACACTGCCGATCTTGCGCAATGCGGTTTCGGCTTTGTGGCCTGTCTTATCATCTACGTCGGCGATGATGACCCGTGCTTTCTCTCGCAAATAGCGCTCGGCGATGGCGTAGCCAATGCCTTGTGCAGCGCCCGTTACAATCGCAACCTTGTTTTCCAGTGTCATATTCGCCCACCTGATCTGACTCTATTTTTGCTGTTTCAGCACCTCGCTGATTTCATCCAGTATAGCAGGATCGTCGATTGTTGCAGGCATTTTCCATTCCATCCCGTCGGCAATTTTTTGCATGGTGCCTCGCAGAATTTTACCAGACCGTGTTTTCGGCAAGCGCTGCACAACCATGGCTGATTTAAAGGCTGCGACGGGGCCGATCTTCTCGCGGACCAATGCAATGACCTCTTTCTTAATCTCATCGTGTTCGCGGTTGCATCCGGCGTTCAAGATAAGGAAGCCACACGGGATTTGGCCCTTCATTTCATCAGCCACGCCAATTACAGCGCATTCGGCAACATCTTTGTGTCCGGCGACGACTTCTTCCATCCCGCCGGTAGAAAGACGGTGGCCTGCAACGTTGATGATGTCGTCAGTCCGCGCCATGATGAAAAGGTACCCGTCTTCATCGATATAGCCTGCATCAGCGGTTTTGTAATAGCCTGGGAATTCTGCCAGATATGCATCTTTAAAGCGCTCCTCTGCATTCCAAAGCGTCGGGAAACATCCTGGTGGCAGCGGAAGTTTGACGACGATGTTGCCCAGTTCTCCTGCGGGAAGCGGTTCGCCTTCGTCGTTCAAAACCTGCATGTCATAGCCGGGCATGGGCACAGTCGGTGATCCGTATTTGACCGGTAATTGTCCCAGTCCCATTGGATTGCCTGCAATCGTCCAGCCGGTTTCTGTTTGCCACCAATGGTCGATCACCGGAACACCGAGCTTGTCTTCTGCCCAATGGATGGTGTCTGGGTCTGCGCGTTCACCGGCCAAGAACAAAATGCGGAATTTTGACAGATCATATTTGCCGATAAATTCGCCCTTGGGGTCTTGGCCCTTGATGGCACGGAAGGCAGTGGGTGCTGTGAACAAAGCTTCAACACCATGCTCAGAAATCACCCGCCAGAACGTGCCAGCGTCTGGTGTGCCAACCGGCTTTCCTTCAAAGAGGATTGATGTGCAGCCATGAAGCAGCGGTGCGTACACGATGTAAGAATGACCCACTACCCAGCCGACGTCGGATGCTGCCCAGTAGACCATGCCCGGATCGATATCGTAAATCGCTTTCATAGACCATTTGAGCGCGACCATGTGCCCACCATTATCGCGCACCACACCCTTTGGTTGGCCAGTCGTGCCTGAGGTGTAGAGAATATAGAGCGGGTCTGTCGCTTCAACGGGAACGCAATCGACCGTTGCTCCTGCTTCACGCGCTGCTGCAGTCAAGGAAGCATAATCGAAATCACGACCTTCAATCAGGTCGCAGGTTTGTTGCTCGCGTTGCAAAATGAGTGTAGTTTCGGGCTTTGACGCGGAAAGTTCAATCGCCTCATCAAGCAACGGTTTGTACGCAACAATGCGTCCCGGTTCGATGCCGCACGAAGCAGAGATGATCATTTTCGGTGCGCAATCATCAATTCGGGTTGCCAGCTCAGCAGCCGCGAAACCACCAAACACCACAGAATGAACGGCACCCAAACGCGCGCAGGCGAGCATGGAAACCGCAGCTTCTGCCACCATGGGCATGTAAATGATGACGCGGTCGCCTTTGGTGATGCCTTTATCTTGCATCACGCTAGCCAGAGCATTCACCTCTGTTAGCAGTTCTGCATATGTGTATGTCTTTTGATTTCCGGTGATCGGACTATCATAGATAATTGCAGGCTGGTCGGCGCGGCCGTTTTCGACATGGCGGTCGAGCGCGTTGTAGCAGGTGTTGCACGTGCCGCCTGTATACCAGCGACCATATACGCCCGCATGCGCATCGAAGGTTTTTTGAGGCGGGGTAACCCAGTCGATTTCCTTTGCGGCTTGCGCCCAAAATCCTTCTGGATCACTTTTCCAGCTACCGTAAACTTCCGCGTATGATGACATGCACTTTCCTCCCCGCGCCTTGCGGCTCATATTTCAGCCGAACATAAGCAAAATCGGGGAAAAATGTCTATTACGCTAAAGGTTTATTAGGCCGTATACTCATAAAATCGGTATAAATGGTATGAGCAAATTTATTCGACTAATAGGCGCAAGTGCGCAGGATATGTTGCGTATTTTCAAGTGCTTGCAACGCATTAGTCGAGAAAATTTGCCATATCCGTAGGACAGCAAAATGGTGTCAACCGGCGTCGTCACGACCTTCAACCGGGATGCCAACCCGCTTTTCAGGCCGTTTCTAGCCTGTTTTAGCCATTTGTACTGCCATTTTCATCGGTTTTATGAGTATACGGCCTAGCTCTCTAAATCCGCAATGTATTCTGCCAATTCTTCCGCCCAAACCCGGTACCCTTCGCTGGATGCGTGGAAGCCGTCGCGTGAGAAGTTTTGAGGCAGCGGTGTCCAATTTGTCTCTGGCGCTAAAGCAGAGCGTTCGAAACACAATTGCTTGCCCTTTTCCTTGAGCAAACGAGAGCGGATGCCGAGGATTTTTTTCAAAGGGGAGGGAAGAACCGGAATGCCTTCCATGTCTAACAGGTTTTGCCAGACAATAGTTGCGTTAGGAAAACGCGCGTGTAGAGCATATAGAAGTCCGCCAAATTCTTTCTTGAAGCGGCCAGCCGTATGAAAATTTTTCGCATCATTCACGCCGATGCTGATTGAAATATAGTCATATTCAGCATGCTCAAGATTGGGCACGACGATGTCACGCAGTTGCCCGGCGGTCGCGGAATTGTTCCCCGCCGTGCGCTGATGAATTGGGCGACCGGTTTGTGCCTTTAGAAGGCTTGGGAGGCGACCCGCAACGCTTTCCTCAAAATCATCAACGCCCACGCCCGCAACTGAACTGTCGCCGATGAACAGAACACGGATAGGCTTACCCTTACCCTTTAGGTCCACAATCGGTTTTTGTGGCGGTGGTGCCATGCGGATTGAACGTCGGCGTACGCCAAGTCCCTGCCAAATGTAAGCAGGGAATCCCAGCCAAGAGTAGAGAATTTCTGATTTCGTCACCATGCAAGAAAAATACTAACTTTTACGTAAAGGTCAATGATAAAAGGTACGAAGCTGGATTGATATTCTCATACAAAAAACGCCCGTAGACCAGTGTCTGCGGGCATTTTCAAATTCTAAAAGAATATGCGGGCTCTTAGCCGAAATGTGGATTTCTTGCGACTGCTGAAATGCCGTGTCGTGAAACACCAATGTCGTCCAGTTGGCGCGCCGAAAGACCACGAAGGGCTTTCTCTGTTTGGCGGGCACGGTTCCAGGCGCGTACGTTTTGCATAATGTTCATAATCTTTATCCTTCGGGGCTAGCCCATGAGTTGCCGTTTGAAATGAGTTGGCAACATGTTTTGATGTCGTGAAATTTAGATATATTTTTTCACGGGCAATTACGAGAGATAAGATTGCAGGGGTGTCATGCAATGCGGGCATGTCAGGCTTAACGAGGATTAACTATGCGCCTTCAAAGCCTCCCCTCCGCAAGAATAATACTTTCCGGCTCCGTGATGGTTCGGAAGGGGCGTTGGCCTTCGAACTCAAAGTCAGAGAACTTCACCTCTGCGAGTTTCTGATGCCCGAACTTATTCAAGATTACATGCTGGGTTGAAGCAGATGAAAGCTCTCCAATCACGGAAGTAAACTTCTTCTCTTTTGCAATAGATTGCGCGGCATGGCGCATCGCTTGATAAATGCCTTTGCCTGCATGGCTGCTGGCAACCACCCCCATATCCACCAGAACGGCGTCCCTCGGTTTGATGGTTCGAACCCGTTGATACTGCGCACAGAGTTTGCGGGTTAGTGCTGCTAAGGGTGCAAACTTGCAATTCTTTGCGATCGTCGGATTTAAATGTTGGTGGAAATCGGTTGCAATCACGCATCCGACCATTTCGCCCGATGTGTCGTCCCATGCAGCGACGGAAAGTTCTTCCGCAATCATGGCTTCGAAGGAGGGGCGAAGGTATTCCCGGTATTCCTCAAGCCCAATACCGAGCGCAAGATGAAGCGTGCTGCCCTCAATGAAGACTTGCGTCGCGAGTTCGAATGCCGCTTCAGAGTCATCGGGCGTGAGCAGTGTGGTTTTTACAGACAATGCGTTTGTATTTCCTGTTTCCTAAACAGGCTTCAGTTTCGCATGAAAGAGGTATCTGCCGAAAGTCTCTTGCGAGATTGACTTTATTAGAAGCGCGATAAGCCCGGTGGCCAAAATTGCAAATATCAATCGTCCAACAAGCACGATATAGACATCTGCTCCAACAGCCATGACAACAAGCGTATCTTCGATCAGGCTGTGGGCGAACCCCATGAAAACACAGGCCAGGAAAATCTGCCTATCAGATATGGTGCCGCTCTTTGCTTCTCTGATTAAGAGACCGCCCCCAAACGTAATGCCGAGCAAGATGCCAATTGAAACGAGCGATGATGCCTCTTCTTTCAAACCGGCCGGTTTGAAGATCGGCAATATCATGCGTTGCAGACGATCGAGGATCCCTGATGCTTTCAAGCCATCAAGGAGCAAAACCAAGCCGATCAAGACAATCAGCATCCAGAAGAATGTCTCAGCCGTTGTATAGAAGAACCCTATCCAACCATTTTCTTGCGCTTCCGGAATCCAAAGGGGGGATATTTTTTGGTCATAGATTTCAATGCCGCTGATGATCAGAACAACCAGCCAAGCGTAGATCATGCCGCCAAAGAGACGAAGGAAAAAGGTTATCCAAAAGCCCGGGCCTGCGCGTTGGATGATCCGTTGCTCAACGGGAAGCGCGTGGGCGAACAATAGAAGCGAAGAAAAAATGCTGACTTGGCCGATGGTCAGCTCTGCCGGAGAAACAACCGCGAACAAAACAACTAGCCCGCCCCAAATGCCTGCGAAAATGCCGGTAAGCCAAGCAAAAGCGAGTTCCGGCGGTAAACCAAATGTTTGCATTAGCGGTTCGAAATACGGAGAAGCCCATTCCAAAAGGCCAATTTCAATCAGCACTTGTGTGATGATGACAATCGGCAAAATCGTCTTCATAAGCTCCCAATAGAGCCAGGCTATCTCACGGGTCTTTTCTTTGAGGTACTGCATAACATTCACCGGCGGTCTCAACGTTTAACGAAACTCTGATAGCGCATGCCGTTTCGCAGATGTGGTCAAAATATGCAAGTTTGTGCAATAATATTGCAAAGTGTTTTGGAGCATCGATATGGACCGGTTGGATAAACGACTTCTGAACTTGCTACAGCAGGATGCATCACGGACCAATGCAGATTTGGCAGATGAAGTCGGTTTGTCCCCATCCAGCTGTTTGCGCCGCATCAGGCGATTGAAAAATTCCGGCGTGATACGGCGGGTTGTTGCGGTTCTTGATCCGCGAAAGCTGGCCCGCCCACTCAAAACCATTGTGACGGTGGAGATGAAAGAACATGGTGAAGAGCATCTACGCAGGTTTCTGGCATTGGCAACGAGCGAACCTGCTGTTGTGCAAGCGCATGCCGTGACAGGTGAGATTGATGTCGTACTTCATTTTGCGTTGAAAGATATGGAAGAGTTTGACGCGATTTGTGAGCGATTGTTCCGAAACGATACGAATGTATCGCGGTTTCAAACCATGGTTGTTTTGCGCACGGCAAAAGACGGAAATGCCGTTCCGCTAGAGATTATTTAACTCGCGATATCCATCCCCGCCACATAACCACTAGACCAAGCCCACTGAAAATTATATCCGCCGAGCCAACCAGTCACATCTACTGCCTCGCCTATAAAATAAAGGCCTGAAACCTTCTTGCTTTCCATCGTCTTTGAAGAAAGTTCAGCAGTGGAAACACCGCCAATGGTAACTTCTGCTTTTGCAAAGCCTTCCGTACCGTTTGGCGTAAACTCCCATTTGCGGAGTGTGTTGGCAATCTGCGCTAACTCATCGTTTTTGTAATCCGCAAGGTTACGGTTGGATTGATCCAACCTCCCCGCAAGCGTGTCGGCAAGGCGTTCAGGCAATGCGCGGGCCAAGGCCTTCTTAAGCGTTGAACGTGGCATCTCTTTCTTGGCCTCGATCAGCCAGTCAGATGTTTGGTCCGGAAGAAAATTGATTTCGATGCTTTCTCCATTCCGCCAATAAGATGAAATTTGCAAGATTGCCGGGCCCGATAATCCTTTGTGTGTAAAGAGCGATGCCTCTCGGAACGATGCTTTCTCATTTGATGTGATGGTCTGCGTCGCTACACCGGAAAGCTCGGAGAATAGCGCTTCATCCTTGCCTAGGGTAAACGGGACTAAGGCAGGGCGGGGTTCAATCACTTTGAGTTTGAATTGCCGGGCTAAATCGTAGGCGTATCCCGTTGCACCCATTTTTGGGATTGATGGTCCGCCGGTTGCGACCACAAGTGACTGCGTCGAATAGTTGCCTTGGTCGGTTTCGATTTCGAATCCTGTCTCAAGCTTGCGCACAGCATCGATGTTTTCAGAGAGTTTCAGTGTGAAATCGCCCTTGCGTGCTTCTTCCAACAACAGCTGCACAATCTGATTGGCCGGACCATCGCAAAAAAGCTGCCCGAGGGTTTTCTCATGCCAGGCAATCCCATAGCGGTTTACGAGATCGATGAAATCATGCTGCGTATATTGAGAAAGCGCTGACTTCGCGAAATGCCGGTTCTGCGATAGAAAGCGATCCGGCTTCACATCAAGGTTTGTAAAGTTACAGCGCCCACCGCCCGATATGAGGATTTTCTTTCCTGCAGCAACGGCATGATCAATCACGAGGATGCGTTTGCCCATTTGCGCTGCAATGCCTGCGCACATGAGCCCGGCCCCGCCAGCACCGAGGATGATTGCGTCGTATTGAGAGGATGTATTCACTGGTTACCCCAAACAAAAAAGCCCGAACAAGCGTCCGGGCCTTTCATATCATGCTTTGCTAAGCTTATGCAGCTTCTGAAGCTTTTGTCCATGTGCCGAGAGCTGCCATGCCGTTCATCTTTGCACGGTGCGTGAAGGCTGCTTGACCTGCAGCAACGTTTTCTGACTTGCCGCTCCATGCTTTTAGGCACGCAGCTTGTAGTGCGCGGCCATATGAGAAGGTTAGTTTCCAAGGCATATCGTAGGCTGCGTTCATGGCTGCAAGGTGTGCGGTTGCTTCTTCGTCAGACTGGCCACCGGATAGGAAGGCGATGCCCGGAACAGAAGAAGGAACACAATCTTTCAGGCATTTCACAGTGCGTTCTGCAACTTCTTCTACAGAAGCTTTTGAACCTGAAGATTGACCTGGGACAATCATGTTTGGCTTTAGAACCATGCCTTCCAGATTGACGCCAGCATCATGAAGTTCGTTGAATTGTGTTTTCAGCGCCCACTCGGTGACCTCATGGCAGCGCTCAATAGAGTGGCCTGAGTTTTCGCCGTCCATCAAAACTTCAGGCTCAACGATTGGCACGATGCCAGCTTCCTGACAAAGCGCAGCGTAACGTGCAAGTGCGTGCGCATTGGCCTTGATGCAGTTCCAGGATGGTGTGTTTTCAGAAATCGTGATGACCGCACGCCATTTTGCGAAACGCGCACCTGCTTCATAGTAGTCATTCAAACGACCGCGAAGACCATCAAGGCCCTCGGTTACTTTCTCGATTGAAGTGCCTGAAAGGTCTTGGGCGCCTTTATCGACTTTAATGCCTGGAACAGCACCTGCTGCCTTGATCAGATCTACCAAAGGTGTGCCGTCAGCGGCTTTTTGGTACAGTGTTTCTTCAAACAGAATGACACCGGAAATATGGTTGTTCATGGCTTCTTCAGAACGGAACAACATCTCGCGATAGTCGCGGCGGCTGTCTTCTGTGGACTCAACGTTGATTGAGTCAAAGCGCTTCTTGATGGTACCGGTGGATTCATCTGCAGCCAGAATACCCTGACCCTCTGCCACCATTGCAATAGCGATATCCTCTAGGCGTTCGCTCATTGGTTTCTTCTCCTGAGATTACGTTGCGTCTCCTCTAGCAAAGCTTGCACGAGATTTGAAGTTCTCAGTTGAAATATTCAGTGTTGATTCTTTGAAGATCGTTACTGGAATGACTACCTTATATGAGGGGGTAGAAAGTTTCTGAGATGTACAAACTGCTTCAAAGTCAAAGTTTCATGCAAGACCCCGTGCCTACGCTCGCCAAACTGCGCGAGGAGGGGCCGCTTGTCCGCTCAAAAATTCCAATTCTTGGCAAAGTCTGGTTTACGACCAATCAAGCAGCTGCAGCTGAAATTTTGAAGGATCAGGACCGATTTTCGGTCAAGAAATCTGACGGCAAAGTTGTTGGGCTTTCGTGGTGGACCCCTAAACTGCTCACACGTCTAACCGCTAATATGTTGTCCTCCGATGAACCGGAGCACAAACGCCTTCGGGGTATTGTGGATCACGCGTTTCAAAGGCGGGCGGTTTCTGAGATGGGAGACTTGATCGAAAGTTTGGCAGAAGAGCAACGCCAGGCACTTTTCCTTACGGGGAATACATCTGATCTTGTTTCAGGCTTTGCCCGACCTTTTCCACTTGCCGTGATCTGCGAATTACTCGGCTTGCCAGAAGAAGACCGCAAAAAATTCAGTGAATGGGCTGCAGGCATCACCACAGTCAATGGTGTGGTCTCATTTCTGCTGGCGATCCGCCGCTTACAGCCGTTGACACGGTATATTGAAAATCGAATTGAGTATGAGCGCTTGCACGGTGGGCTCGGTCTTATTCACGAGTTGGTGCATCATCCAGACAGTGACCTCTCGAATGATGAACTCATGGCGATGGTGTTTCTGTTGCTTCTAGCAGGGCATGAAACGACTACACATCTGATTGCGGGCGGTGCCTATGCGCTGTTCGATAACCCTGATCAACTGGAACTGTTGAAAAACGATCCCGGCTTTGTCGATTTGGCCGTGGAAGAATTGCTAAGGTTTGTCAGTCCCGTTCAGATGACGAAACCGCGCTTTGTGCGAGAAGATACCGAAGTGCAGGGAGTGCAACTGAAAAGAGGCGACTTGGTCATGCCACTCTTGATCGCATCAAACTTTGACCCTGCAGTATTTGAAGCGCCGGAGCGGTTGAACATTTCGCGCAAGCCTAACAAGCATATGGAGTTTGGCACCGGCATTCATTTTTGTCTTGGGCATCAGCTCGCAAGACTGGAAATGAAAGCTGCATTGAAGACGTTATTTTTGGGGGAGAAGCCGATCTCACTTGCAGTACCTTCTGACAAGGTGAGGTGGAATAATCGGCTAGGATTGCGTTCTCTTAAAGAACTTCTGGTCAGGCAATAGCAGAACTGCCTGAACTTAGTGTTTTGAATCGCTTGGAATAAATGTTTCGGCTGCTTTGCTCACTTTCAACAAAAACAAAGCGGCTGATTGCATCAATTTCTCGTCTAGCCGATCATTGGTCTCGCGTATTGCATAATCTGGATGAGACTTCGCTTGCATGTCTCTTGTCCTCTTCTCGGGGCTCATTGGTTTCATTCCCTGTCTTGGTTAATGGGCTATGAAGGTCACAATGAGGCAGAGATTGGGCAAAATCTGTGCATTTGAACACAAACGCACAGCGAAACAGGCGAGTTTCCGAATTTATTTGGAAAGAACGGCAACACCCGGTAGGGCTTTGCCTTCCATCCATTCCAGAAATGCGCCGCCTGCTGTCGAGACATAAGAGAAGTCTTTGGCTGCATCAGCATGGTTGAGTGCAGCAACGGTATCACCGCCACCACCAACGGAAACAAGTTCACCTTTGGCCGTTTGTTCCGCAGCAATTTTCGCAACTGCAACGGTCGCCGCATCGAACGGCTCGATCTCAAATGCGCCAAGAGGACCATTCCAGATCAGCGTCTTTGCAGTACGGATTTTGTCTCCAATTGCAGCGGCTGCTTGAGGACCTGCATCAAGGATCATCTGATCAGACGGGCAATCGGCTGCGGCAACTGTCTGGTTTGGTGCGTTGGCTGCAAACTCAGACGCCACCACAACATCGGATGGTAGGATGATCTCGCAATTTTGCCTTTCAGCTTCCGCCAAAATCTCACGCGCGGTATCCGCTAGGTCGTGCTCGCAGAGGGATTTTCCGACATCCGTGCCTTGTGCGGCCATAAAGGTATTCGCCATACCGCCGCCAATGACCAGCATATCTACCTTGCTGACAAGGTTTGAAAGAAGATCAAGCTTGGTGGAAACTTTTGCGCCACCCACAATGGCGATAACAGGCTTTTGCGGATTGCCAAGACCTGCTTCCAGTGCCTCAAGTTCTGCCTGCATGGTTCGTCCTGCAACGGCTTCCATATGGCGGGCAAGACCTTCGGTTGAGGCATGGGCCCGGTGAGCAGCGGAGAAGGCATCAGAGACGAACAGATCTCCATTGACAGCAAGCGCTTCAACAAAGCTTGGATCGTTTTTCTCTTCGCCTGCGTGAAAGCGTGTGTTCTCAAGAAGAACTACATCGCCATCGTTCATGTTGGAAACCGCGGCTTCAGCCATCGGGCCGATGCAATCCGTACTAAACGCAACAGGTTTACCGAGCATGTCTGATAGGGTTGAGACCACTGGAGCCAGAGACATTTCTGGGTTCACTTCACCCTTTGGTCTGCCAAAATGCGCGAGCAGAATAACTTTGCCACCTTTTTCTGAGATTTCGCTAATCGTAGGCAGGATGCGAAGGATGCGGGTTGCGTCACTCACCTTGCCATTTGCCATCGGCACATTCAGGTCTACGCGAACCAACGCGCGTTGAGATTTCACATCGACATCATCAAGGGTCTTAAAGGCAGGCATGATTGTTTTCCAATTGGGGAGAATTACGTCCTGTCTCTAACGGTTATCCGTGGGTTTCGCAACGCTTCATTCGGGTGCTGCTAACGCTTTATTAACCATAATCTTTGAGTGTTCTCTCGGGATTTTATGGGGCTTGAGATGATTCGAAAAACGGCATTTGCTTTATTGATTGGCGCAGCGCTTTCTGCCTGCGCATCCGGCAAGGTTGAGAAACAGCAAGTGGTCTTCGCCCCGGCACAATTCATACTGACGGATATTACGGTTGATGTGGAAGCAAGCCCGCGCCCGGACAGAAGTTTCATCCGATTAACGCGATCGGCAGCAGAGAATCTTCGTCAAGCCTACAATAAGGAAATGCGGGACAGTGTCGGATCGTACACGCTGGAACTCTCACTCCAGAACCTAACGATTGCGAAAGATCAGGGTACGTTCGATCCGATTACAAATAATTCCATCTCGATGATTGCCACGGTCAGACACCCTGAAAGCGGGATCGCGATGCGGCAATACCCGGTCAAATACCAGCTGGTGCGTGAAAATAAGAATGAAACAAAAGAAGAGCAGCTTCTAAGGGGTGCTCTGCCCGCTGCCTTCAATGGGGTTTACGGTATGCCTGCAACGCCAGTTTCCATTCAACCTGTTATCAAATCAAACCAGATATTTGACGGTCTCGATGCTGAACCAGTTGCAATTGAACCCGTGGTTCAACCGGTTTCACAGCCAGCGCCTCAGCCCGTGGAAACGCCCAACGCGGCCCCTCAAGCCGAGCCTGCACCAGATGTCTCCACAACCACGACAAACAGTGGTGAACCGACTGTGATTGGGTGTGCGATCTGTTAAAACAGCTTAATGACTGCCGGGATTTTCGAGTATCTATTATTTGCTTGTGGTTTTAGGTAGCCTACCAATTCATTTTGCGTGGATAATCTGAAGACACCTGTTATACGGCCACGGTTAAACTCAACCAAATCTCCCTTAATGAAGACAGCGTCATCCGACCTACAACCCTGTCTATGTAGTGCTAGGCAACCAAATGAACGATCTCTGCCTTCGACTTTCCTTGAATAGATGCCAGCATGTGAGTTAATAAACTTTTTGTCGTTAGGGGTGAGATTTCTCCCATCCGCAAGCTCAATATCGATGCGGTTTTTTTGCATCATTGCTTCCAATAGTATCTGGTGCCTTACAAGTTCGTCACTTGATTTACTCAATCCTTCTCTCACTGCTAAAGCTCTAATTGTTGGATTGTTCGAGCAAGCCAGTTTTTCAAAAGCAAAAAGTTTATCAAGTGAATCTGCGTTTGGCTCGATCAGTTTATCACGGAAAAGTTTGACGTCTTCGTTCGACAGGTTCTCAAATGTTTCACACGCATAGGTTAGAGATGAAAACGTTAACACAAATACATTTAAAAAAAATAGCGTTTCTAAAACTCTTTTGATCATTGTGGTTTTTTCTCTCGAACTGAAAAGCCAATTCTTACGGTGCCTGAAACTTTCGTATATCCCGCAATAACTATACAACCCGGCCAAAGAGTTGTCATCGTTTCTGGTGGTACTTTTTTCTCAAATCCTCGAAATGGAATGTCGGGAATACTACGGTCTTGACTCGTTAATCTGATTTGCGAATTTGAAAGTTCAGCTTTGAATCTAGAGTATCCACAGAGTTCGAATTCTTCATCGCTGAATACCGCTAGTGAATATTGTTTATACGGGTCGGTCTTAATCTGTTCTAATGGAGTAGGAGAGTTAGAGTTGAGTCCTTGAATAGGTCCCAGACTAGCCGATTGTTGTTCCATTTGTGGTGCGGAGACGATGTCCTCTGCAACTGGACTTTCCAATACAGGTGATGCTGGAACTATTGTGCTCGCTTCTGGTTCTTGCTCGCCAATCGATGGTCTCGATGTTTTCACCTGGGTCGTTACCGTTGGGCTCGCAGTGGTTTCAGGTTCCGGTTCTGGCAATTTTTCCTGTTGGCGTTTGACCTTTAAATCCGGTTCTGGGTCACTCGCTGCTTTTGTATTTTGATTGCCAACATTCAGTCTTTCGATTTCTTGTAATAAAACTTTGTCACGTTCGTCCCATCTTTCTTCCAGTTTCTTGAAAAGAATAGAAGTCTGTTTCTCCGCTTTCACTTGATCGGCTGCTGGATCATCAAAAATTCTTATTGAAAACCAATCGGTGAGTAATCCCAATAGGATGCTTCCGATGACGGCGAGAACCTTTTGGGTAATCGACAGTCTTCTGAACTGGCTAATTAAATATATCCAAACTGTTTTCATTATTTAACGCTATATCAAAGGGAAGAAATATCAATCCAATTAATATTCTTTGATTAACCCAAGTCAGAGGCACACTGACTGCCTAATCGTTAATCCCAATGCCGGTTCCCACACCAGAGCTCAATCCGTCTGCATCGCGTTCATGTGCTTTCTGGATTTGCTTATCGCGGCGAATGGTTTTGCGAAACATCCATGAAAGCAAAAAAGCCACCGCGATGATGAGTATCGCGATGGCTAAGAAAATAAGGATCGGGTCCAACGGACTGCCTAATTACTTGGCATTTGCCATTGCAACCGCGGTGTCGGACATGCGGTTGGAGAAGCCCCATTCGTTGTCATACCAGGTGAGGATCGAAACGAGGTTTCCGTCCATCACTTTGGTTTGGTCCATGTGGAAGATCGATGAATGCGGGTCATGGTTGAAGTCCATGGAAACCAGCGGCTCATCTGTATAGCCCAGAACGCCTTTCAACTCACCGTCCGCAGCCGCGCGGATAGCTGCGTTGATTTCTTCTGCAGTCGTATCGCGTTTAGCAACGAATTTAAGATCGACAACAGAAACGTTCGGTGTTGGTACACGAACAGAAATGCCGTCCAGCTTGCCCATCAGATCAGGAAGTACCAGACCGATTGCCTTTGCAGCGCCGGTTGATGTCGGGATCATGGACATCGCCGCAGCGCGACCGCGGTAGAGGTCTTTGTGCATGGTGTCGAGGGTAGGTTGGTCACCTGTGTATGAGTGAATGGTGGTCATCATGCCTTTTTCAATGCCAACCGCGTTGTGCAAGACGTGCGCAACGGGAGACAGGCAGTTTGTGGTGCATGATGCGTT
>CALLHT010000261.1 GCA_938009335.1 uncultured Rhizobiaceae group bacterium | reverse complement strand
TGTTCGCTGCGTTTCCTTGAGATGCGCTCATTCAGGTTGACGATATTCTCTTCGATCTCAGACAAGTTCAACATCGAGTTCTGGAATGTACGACGTGTGATGATACGGCGCTTAAACGCGGAACGAAGCCTGTTGCGCTCTGCTTGGCGGCTTGCCTTGCTGCCGTAGCTGCTCAATACATTTTCAAGTGCTCTCAGATCGTCTTCAATCAGAACATCCTGATCTTTCTGATTCTCGATTTCCTGATCAAGCGTAGAACTTACAATCTGTGACAGAACCAAAGCGCGTTCCATATCTTTTTGCGCGCGTTCCTCTTTACCTTCTGCGTCGGCCATTTGTTGAAGGACAAGGTTGCGTTTGACCTGGAGCTCGCCACGCTCACGTTCGGCCTTAATGACTGTCTCATGCCCGCGTTGCAACTGCAGCGGGGTAGACCAATCACTTGCGATAAGGAAATAGGCAATCATTACGCCATAACTGATGAAGGCCAGGAACAAAGCAGCCAGTAGCGTCAAAGCGGTGTTCTTGTAGATCAGCGAGAGAACCGGTGTAAGGCCAGGAATAAAACGAGCCAGCGCAGACAAAGCTTGCATGAAGACGGGACGCGTGTCTTCTTCCTCACTCATGTCTACGCTGGCTCTTTCCACCTCCCCGTGGATCTGCGGTGTTTCAAGATCACTTTCGCGGCGACCGAGGTTTGCTTCCTCGTGCTCTTGCGTTCTGCTATCGACAACATCAACACCCAGTGATTTTGCAATTTCAATTGGATTGTAAGGCGACTGAATAACATCATCGACACCTGGAATAGCCAAGATGGTTTCTGCTGATTGTGGGCCAGCAAGAATTGTCAGTTTGCCGATTGTGTTTACGCGTGCAAGTGCAGGAATTGTTAGTGCCAGCGCACCATCTTCCCGGTTGTCGACCAGAACATGATCAAACTCACCTGAGCGTAAAAATTCTAGCGCTTCTGCACCATTGTCCGCTGCGCAAATCTCTGCAGTGCTGCGAAGTCGCAACAATGCTGCTGCCAGTCCACGCGCGGCTTGACCCATGACAAGGATCCGTGTCCGCTGTGCTTGCTCTACCGGGGCGTTTTCCGTATGCACCAATTTGATGGTCATGCGGAAGCCTGTACTTTTTTCTTTTTGGCGCCACGGGTTTCCCACGATGTTGTTCCAAGTGTTGCAAGGGCAAGCGGGTTCATGGTCAGGTAAACGATCGGGAAGATCAGTGCCATCGCCATGAACCAGATGCCGCTTGTGCGCGCCATTTCCGGAACTTTGTGCTTGTTCAATTCGTATGCAACACCGAAGCAAGATGCCAGCAGAGCGTGTAAGATGAACGGAATCATGAAGCCAAGGCGGATGAATTCAGCCAAAAGCACCAATGGATAGAACAACAACAACATGCCCATAGAGATGTAATGGATCGCAACATAGGTGTTGAACTTATTGATGTTTGGAATTGCGGTGATCAAGTCGATCATGTTTGACCGACGCCAGCGCAATTGCTGTGAAAGATAGTTTGCAAAGGTTGCCGGCGCTTTTGTGTAGCACTGCGCATCAAACGTTAGGCGGGTTTTGTAACCGCGCTCAACGAGCTTGCGTGTGAGGTAACGATCTTCGCCATACTTAACCTCATCGCCTAAGAAGCGGCGATCAGCAACGTCTTCATCAACTGCAAGAAGCGCTTCCCTTTTGTATACGGTCAAACAACCAGACAGGCACATAACGTGATTAAATGAGTTCTCTACGTTCTTAAGGAACATATATCCAACCCAGTATTTCACTGCTTGCATACGGGTTAGCCAGTTCTCATCTGCATTTGATACGAACACGCAGCCGCCTACCGCATCAACGCCGGTTGAATGCATGTGCTTCACCATGTTGCGAAGGGCGTCACGTTCAACAATCACGTCTGAATCCACAGACATAACCAGATCAGTGTCAACAGTCAGAACTGCACGCTTGATACCAAGGCGCTTACCCATGTTATGTGGATTGCGATCAACACGCATCCATGGATGATTTTTCTGTGCTGTCAGAAGATGCTCGTATGTATCGTCCGTAGAAACATCGTCTACGAAGATTACTTTCAATTTGTCTTTTGGATAATCGAGTTTGGCGAAACTGTCCGCTGTATTAATGACCGTTGGGCCTTCATTATATACAGGGGTAACGATCGTCACAGAGGGCCATGTCTCAGGCTCCGTGCCAAAATCCGTTTTCGTACGCTTGTCCAGCATGCGAAGAATGGATCCGAACAGATATCTGTTCGTAAATATGATTAATACCAAAATGGCGAAAAGCCATTCCAGTGCCGCTAGGCCAATCATGCGATTCTCTTTCTTTTTATATGCATGACTGATCACGGTTTTGCGTCCCCGTTATCAGCGTCCCGTCGATCAACCTATATGTGCGGACCTAAAAGCTGGCTAACAAAACTGGTTACCAAAATCTTGATGTGACTCAGGGTAAACAAACCCTTTTTAGGTCTTTCAAATGTCGTGGAAATTATTACCCAAAATTTACCGTGTCGATTGACGGAATGTTTCACTCTTCGCGTTAGAAAGCTCTCAAGGTTGGAAAACAACTAGCAATAAAAAAAGAAGAGCAGGGGTGCACTCATAATGAATAACGCGATGCCAATCGCACGTGAACACGTGCAAAACGGACCGTTAAAACTTGTCCAAACAAAAGAACTTCCAAATCCAGATACAGCTGTCGTAGCCGTGTTGGGATTAGGCTATGTTGGACTTCCTCTTATGGTAGGATTTGCGGACGCAGCCAGAACCATTGGATTTGACATTGACGAAGCTCGGGTTGAAGCGCTTACGCGCGGCGAAGACCCAACTGAAATGGCTACTCGCGATGAGCTTCTCAAAGAAAATATGGAGTACACTTGCGACATTAATACGTTGCGTGATGCTGACGTTCTGGTCGTTTGTGTGCCTACACCGGTAATGCAGGGTAATCGCCCGGACTATCGTCCGGTTCTTGCCGCGACAAAAACAATTGGGCAAAACATGAAGCCTGGTTGTGTTGTGGTATTTGAAAGCACGGTTGATCCGGGAACAACAGAAAACAAATGTATTCCTGTCCTGGAAGAAGTTTCCGGCATGCAAGAGGGAGTGGATTTTTATGTTGGGTATTCTCCGGAGCGTGTTTCACCCGGTGAGAAAATGCGCCGTGTTGGTGATATCGCCAAGATCGTTGCAGGCTCAACTCCAGAGGTAACAGACTTTCTTGAAGTGCTTTACAGCCGTGTGGTGAAAGCCGGCTTGTTCAAAGCAACTTCTATCAAAGTCGCAGAAGCTGCAAAAATTCTAGAGAATACACAGCGTGACGTTAACATCGCTTTGATCAACGAAATGATGCAATTGTTTGACGCAATGGATATTAAGGTCACTGATGTCGTTGCAGCTGCAGGTTCAAAGTGGAACTTCCACAAATATTTCCCGGGCCTTGTCGGCGGGCATTGTATCTCGGTTGATCCATTCTTCTTGTTGAATGCAGGTCGTAGCCAAGGTCTTTCGATGGAAATGGTTGCGTCTGCCCGTGCAGTTAACGAACGTACGGCTCACTACATCTCTGACAAAGTGCATGAGATGCTTGATGAGGAAGCTCACAATCTTCAAGGTAAGCGCGTGCTGGTTCTTGGCCGAGCTTTCAAAGACAACTGCCCGGATATTCGTAACTCGAAGTCTTTCGCAGTCATGGATAGCCTATGGTCGCGTGGTGCCGATGTCTTCTCGTATGATCCGATTGCGGATGATACGCATTTTGAAGGCGGTCGTGGGGCAAAGGTTATCGATGATATCGAAGCAGAAGGCCCATATGATGCCGTGGTCGTCACAGCAAAGCACGATTGTTTTGTTGAAGAAATCGACCTGATTAAGCTTGCATCAGTTCTTCAGCGCGGCGCACCAGTTGTTGATCTGCGTGGCTTGTTTGATGAATCGATTGCCAAGCTTCAGTTTAAATACTGGACGCCATAAGCGATCTTTAGAAATCTAAATTCAAAAACCCGGCTTGGAAATCAAGTCGGTTTTTTTATTCCGCGGGTTCCGCTGATTTCGCACTTTCCTTATTCGAGGATTCAGCGGGCTTGAGAAACTGAGCCATCAAATCAGATTTGCTGTCTTCCGCTTTTTTAACCGATGCCTCTTTCACTGGACCGAACCCACGAATATCGTTTGGTAACCGTGCCAATGCATTAGCAAAACTACGATTGTCTTCCGAAAGTTTTGGCAGGATGTCATTGATCATCGAGCGGTAATCTTCGATGAGTTGACGTTCCATCTTGCGTTCTTGTGTATAACCGAAGACATCAAATGCTCCCCCGCGCAAACCCTTCAGCTTTGCCAGTTGGCGGAACGCACTCATCATCCACGGACCAAAGGCGCGTTTTCTAGGTCTGCCATTTGGCTTTTTACCAAATCCGATGATCGGTGGAGCGAGGTGGTAACTGGTTCTAAAATTGCCTTCAAAGGTGTCTGCAATCTGCTTCTCGAATTCGCCATTGGTGTAAAGTCGCGCAACCTCGTACTCGTCTTTGTAGGACATTAGTTTGAACAGATTGCGGGCAACGGCATTCGTCAGGTCGCGTTTTTTTCCGAGTTTGTCTTCTGCCTCTTCGACCTTCGCAACAAAGCTTGTATAGGACTTCGCATATTCAGCATCTTGATACTCTGTCAGGAACTCAGCGCGTTTAGCGATTAACTCTTCGAGTGTATCCGGCTCGTCGGCGACTGGTTGAGATTTTTTCAAAAGTTCTGCTGCTTCGTTCGGATCAGCTGCAAACTTTCGGCCCCAAGCAAATGCGAGTTTATTGGCTTTAACGGCTACTGCATTCAATTCAATCGCTCGTTCAATCGCCTGTGGAGTGATCGGAAGCAGGCCTTTTTGTGAAGCGTATCCTACCATCATGATGTTGGTTGCGATTGCGTCTCCACAAACAGTTTCGGCCAGTTTAGTGAAATCCACCTGTTCGGTTTCTGCTTTTACGTGTTCTTTGATCGTGTCTACAACGCCGACCTCTCGGAAATCGAAATCACGGTCAAAAATGAAGTTTGATACCGGGCTCAAATGCGTGTTGAGCACAGCATGGGTGTTTTCAGGACTGAACAGGGCAACCGACCCTTGTGCCGCGGCTACTACAGTATCTGCGGCAAGCAGAAGGTCCGCTTCTCCTGTTACAATCTGCGGTGCAGTTACAAGTTTCGGGTCTTTTGCGAGGCGAACATGGCTTAGGACCGCTCCACCCTTTTGGGCGAGACCTGCCATATCGAGCATTAGTGCAGCATTTCCTTCCAAGTGTGCAGCCATTCCCAAAATCGCGCCGATGGTCAAAACACCAGTGCCTCCAACGCCGGTGATAGCAACGTTGTAGATATCGTCCAGAGACTTAACGGTCGGCGTAGGTAAGTCTGATGCATCCAGTTCAGGAAGTGCCGGTTTCTTGAGTGAGCCACCTTCGATGGTAACGAAAGATGGGCAAAAGCCTTCAACGCAGGAGAAGTCTTTGTTGCATGATGACTGATTGATTTTCCGTTTGCGGCCCCATTCTGTTTCCAAAGGCTCAATGGAAATGCAATTGGACTGAACAGAACAATCGCCACATCCTTCACACACAAGCGGATTGATGAACGCTCGTTTATCGGGGTCTTTCGCCATGCCGCGCTTGCGGCGACGGCGCAGTTCTGCAGCGCAGGTTTGATCATAGATGATCGCTGTACACCCCTTCACAGTACGAAGATGTTTTTGAACTTCTTCGATGTGATCGCGATGTCGGATCTCCGTTCCCTGTGCAAACTCAGATTTGAAATAGCGCTGAGGTTCATCAGAGACGAGATAAATCTCCTTAACGCCTTCTGCCTTTAACTGCTTCGAAATTGTGGGAGGATCCAGTGGGCCGTCATGATTTTGGCCGCCGGTCATTGCAACCGCATCATTGAACAGGATTTTATAAGTGATATTTGCGCCAGACGCGACCGCTTGACGAATTGCCATGTATCCGGAGTGGAAATAGGTGCCATCGCCAAGGTTAGCGAAAACGTGTTTCTCATCGGTAAAATGTGACAGTCCGGTCCAGCTGATGCCCTCGCCGCCCATATGGGAGAAGGTTTCAGTATTTCGACCCATCCAAACCGACATGAAATGGCAACCAATGCCTGCCATCGCTCGGCTTCCATCAGGAACTTTAGTAGACGTATTGTGCGGGCAGCCAGAACAGAAATGTGCGGTACGGGTCACAGGCGCTTCGTGTTTTTTGCGCACGCCTGCTCTTTCTTCATAGTAAGCCAGTTTCTGCTTGATGCGG
>CALLHT010000260.1 GCA_938009335.1 uncultured Rhizobiaceae group bacterium | reverse complement strand
GTTCTTGGTGGGGCATCTGCAACACATTTGGTTGTCTCAGCCCGCACGTCAGGTGATGCTGATGCAGAAGATGGAATTTCTCTGTTCCTGATTGAGAAGTCGGATGCTGTGCATGTGCGTGACTACGGCACATTGGATGGCTATCCCGCTGCCGAAGTCCAATTGGATGGCGCATCTGCCATATTGTTGGGTGAAGAAGGAGCCGGCTTCTCGCTACTGGAAGAAGCTTTTTCTGCGGCCACAACAGCGGTTTGCGCAGAAGCTTATGGCGCGATGGAAGTGGCAAAAGATTTAACCGTCGAATACATGCATACGCGCAAGCAGTTTGGTGTGCCGATTGGTAAGTTTCAGGCACTCAATCATCGCATGGCTGACATTCTGATTGAACTCGAACAAATGCGTTCTGCTGTAATCAATGCTGCTGGCAATCTGGATGCGGATAGAATTACGCGTGAACGCGAAGTCTCTGCTTGCAAACATCTATGTGGCACGATAGGCCGTCAGGTGGCCGAAGAGTCCATTCAAATCCATGGTGGCATGGGTATGACCTGGGAGTATCCTGTCGGACATTTTGCCAAGCGTATCATCATGATAGACCATCTATTTGGGGATACGGATCATCATCTAGAGCGGTATATCCAATTGGGCCGCAACGCATAAGGAAACGTGCAAATGAGTACAATTGAAGCCCGACTATCAGATATGGGTATCGTCATCCCTGAGCCGGCGGCACCGGTCGCAAGCTATATCGGGCATGTAGTTCACAATGGATTGGTAACCGTTTCCGGTCAATTGCCACTTGCCGATGGCGCTCTGACCCAAACAGGCTTGCTTGGTGCAGGTGTTAGCATCGAAGAAGGTGCTGCGGCTGCAAAAGTCTGTGCGATCAACATCCTTGCGCAAATTAAAGTGGCTTGTGATGGTGACCTTGAGCGCATCGTGCGTTGCATCCGTTTGGGTGGCTTTGTTGCATCAACACCGGACTTTACAGATCATCCGAAAGTCATCAATGGCGCTTCTGATTTCATGGGCGAGGTTTTGGCAGAGCGTGGCGCTCACGCACGGGCCGCGGTTGGCGTAGCTGCATTGCCACTTAATGCAAGCGTTGAAGTCGAAGCGACATTCGCCATCAAGTAATCAGGATAAACGGCCAAGGCCGCTTCTAAATAGTTTCATCTTATTCAAGAGCCTCAGCACACGCTGGGGCTTTTCTACGAAGTCAGGAAAATACAATGACAGATACGTTCGTTTCGCATCTCGAATGCTCGATCTCAGGCAAAACCTATGAAGCAGGCAAGGTGCACGGCCTTTCCGATGAAGGCCGCCCGCTGCTCGTTCGGTATGATCTCGAGAAAATGGGCAAAGCGGTTTCTCGCGATGATATCGAAAACTCGAAAGAAGCAGGCTTCTGGCGCTATGCTCCAATGTTGCCAGTAACTAAACCGGAGAACCGTGTTTCATTGGGCGAAGTGGTAACTCCCTTAATCCCGCTTGAACAAAGCGCACATTTGTTGGGTGCTAAGCCCGGCAAAGCAATTGTAAAAGACGAAGGTCGCTTGCCAACGGGTTCGTTCAAAGCGCGCGGTCTTTGTCTTGCAGTCTCCATGGCAAAAGAATTTGGCATTGAGCATCTGGCAATTCCAACAAACGGTAATGCCGGAGCTGCCATGGCAGCCTATGCTAAGCGTGCGGGTCAAAAAGCAACAGTGCTGTGCCCCTCTGATACGCCGGACATCAACATTCGTGAAATCCAGCAGCAAGGTGCGGAAACCTGGATGGTCAACGGTCTGATCAACGATTGCGGAAAGATTGTTGGTGGCGGCAAGGAAGCCGTCGGCTGGTTTGATGTATCGACTCTGAAAGAGCCTTACCGGATTGAGGGCAAGAAAACCATGGGTCTGGAACTCGCGGAACAATTTGGCTGGAAACTTCCAGACGTGATTTTCTACCCGACCGGTGGTGGTACCGGCCTGATCGGTATGTGGAAAGCGTTTCATGAGCTCAAAGAACTCGGCTGGCTTGAAGATGATAAAATGCCGAAAATGGTTGCGGTTCAAGCCGAAGGCTGTGCCCCTATCGTTAAAGCGTGGGAAGATGGTGAAGAACATGCTCCGCTTTGGGAAGATGCATCAACCGTTGCAGCAGGTATCCGGGTTCCAATTGCTGTTGGTGATTTCTTGATCATTCGCGCAGTGCGAGAATCCGGTGGTTTCGGTATGGCGCTTCCAGATGATGAGATTATGAGCATTCGTAACCAGATTGCTGCGGAAGAAGGCTTCCTTCTATGCCCAGAAGGCGCAGCTACAGCCGCAGCATATAAGCGTGCACTGGCTGAAGGCCTAGTAAGTGAAGACGAAACAGCGGTCCTTTACAACTGCGCAACGGGTCTAAAATACCCGCTCGATCCAGTCGACAATCACCTCGATAAAGATAAAGAGATCGATTATAGCAAGTTCGCTGGCTAAATCAGGACAATTTCTGTGACTATCAATTGCCTCGGTCTCATAAAAGACCGGGGTATTTTTTCGCCTTCCTTTCGGTTGACAATCTGTAAACTGGACGCTGGATGAGAGTGCTTTAAGTTCCTTCGTAAGAACATTAGTGGAGCAATCGATATGGGCCTGTTGGTAGATGGCGTCTGGAAAGACCAATGGTATGACACCAGTAAGAGTGGCGGAAAATTTGAACGTTCAGCGTCACAATTCCGAAACTGGATTACGGCGAATGGCGCTGCCGGGCCTTCTGGCGATGGCGGATTTAAGGCTGAGGCAGATAGATATCATCTTTACGTATCTTATGCTTGCCCCTGGGCGCATCGAACGCTGATCTATCGTGCGCTCAAAGGACTTGAAGACATGATTAGTGTCTCGGTCGTACATTGGTACATGGCCGAGAACGGATGGACGTTCGCGAAAGATGATGATGGGATTGTGGGTGATGATTTGTTCGGGTCAGAATTCGCGCATCAAATCTATACAAAGGCCGATCCCAAATATTCCGGACGCGTAACGGTTCCGATTTTGTGGGATAAGCACCAAAATACGATTGTTTCAAACGAATCTTCGGAAATCATTCGCATGTTTAATTCGGCGTTTAATGAGGTCGGAGCAACGTCAGGAGATTTCTACCCGAAAGAGAAACAGGTAGAAATCGACGCGCTGAATGGTCGGATTTACGACACGTTGAACAATGGCGTTTATCGATGCGGGTTTGCGACAACGCAAGAAGCTTATGATGACGCGATAATGCCGCTCTTTGAAACGATGGAGTTTCTCAATGAGCGCTTAGAAAATTCGAGATTTCTTACCGGTGACGAACCCACAGAAGCTGATTGGCGGCTTTTACCAACGCTCTTGCGATTTGATCCGGTTTATCACGGCCATTTCAAATGCAACAAAAACCGTCTGATCGATTTTGAGCATCTATGGCCCTACACCCGAGACCTATATCAATGGCCGGGTGTTGCGGGCACATTCAATTTGGAACATGCCAGTAAGCACTATTATGTAAGCCACGATACAATCAATCCGCATCGCGTATTGCCCGTTGGACCTGATATTGATTTTGCAGCGCCTCACGGCCGAGGCTAGGCAGCGGTTATGCGAGCCTTGGCTTCTTCATATTCACGAACAAGCTTAGCAACAAAATCCGCAGTTGGTTGAACTTTGTCGATCGCGCCAATGCCCTGACCGCAGCCCCAAATATCTTTCCAGGCTTTGGCGTCCGTGTTGCCGCCTGAAGCAAAGTTCATGGCAGACGGATCGCTTTCTGGAAGGTTATCCGGATCCATACCTGCGTTCTCAATTGAGGGCTTGAGATAGTTGCCGTGTACGCCGGTGAAGAGGTTCGTGTAAACAATGTCATTCGCATTATATTCTGCAATAGCGTCTTTGTATTCTTGCATCGCGCGCGCTTCATCGGTCGCAATGAAGGGGGAGCCGATATAAGCTGCATCGGCACCCATAGCTTGTGCGGCTAAGACTGCGCCACCGTTTGCAATAGAGCCAGACAATAGAAGCGGCCCGTCAAACCACTGGCGGATTTCTTGAATCAACGCGAACGGAGAGAGTGTTCCTGCGTGCCCACCAGCGCCTGCAGCAACCGCAATGAGGCCGTCAGCGCCTTTGCGAATAGCTGAGTTTGCATGGCGATTGTTGATGATATCGTGAAGCACGATACCACCGTAAGAGTGAACCGCTTCGTTTACTTCAGGAACCGCGCCCAAAGACGTGATGACGATTGGCACTTTGTACTTCACGCACATCTGAAGATCGTGTTCCAGACGGTTGTTCGACTTGTGCACGATCTGATTGACTGCAAAAGGCGCAACTTTCTTGTCCGGATTTGCCGCTTTGTATGAAGCAAGTTCTTCGGTGATCTGAGCAAGCCATTCATCCAGTTGTTCTGCTGGGCGCGCATTGAGCGCGGGAAACGATCCAACAACGCCAGCCTTGCATTGAGCAAGAACCAAATCAGGGTGTGAAATGATAAACAACGGCGCGCCAATTACAGGCACAGACAAAGAATCTTTGAGGATGTCAGGAAGAGCCAAGATGAAATTCCATTCTTTTACGTATACGTCAATCAAGGTTGTAGGGGGATTTCATTCATCCGGCAATCCCAAAAAGAGTGCGTGACCCCAATCGATGCGTTGCATTTCCGAAAAAACCGTGTAGATAACGCTACGTCAACGCGGGTAGTTGATTGAAATTTGGATAATTTCTGAGAATAACACTGACGGATTTAGCCTGTGGCATGGAGTTCAGATTGAAATCTGATACCGTTGCCACAGTGAATAGTATTAGACGGGCATAGTATTGGCTAATTTTGAGGCACTCATTCGTGGAGCATTGGCAGCAAAAGGTGCAAGTTCGCCTGAAGAGCGCACGGTTGTCTACCAGTCTTCGCGTAATGCACTTGCTAGATTGATAGAGGGTAATCGCTCGATCACCGTAGAATCTGCAGTCGTTGAACAAAAGTCTCTGGAAGACGCAATTGCTCGAATAGAAGCAGAGTTCCAGCCAGTTCCTGCGCCGCCAGCGGCTCCAGTCGCGGACGAAGTTGCTCCTACTCCAGAACCAGCACCAGTTTCTGAGCCCGAACCTACCATTGAAACGCAGCCTGCCTATGAAGCAGAAGAACATCCAATAGAAAGCGTCGAAGAAACCTCTCTGGCTGAAGCAATTCAGCCCACTGAAGAGGTGGCAACGCCGAAAGTTCAAACATCTGAACCTGTAGCGGTGGAGCAGCCTTTGCCGCCGGATGATCCATTTTTGGAAATTCAACAGGTTCTTGGCGTAACTCAAGAGCCGGTCCTTGAAAGCGAAGTAAATGCGACTGCTGCTCCTGCGCAGCAGCCAGTGCCGAACGAGCCCATTGATCCGGTAGAGGAGTTCGCGCAACACGAACCTGCGGTTGACTATCAGCCAGAGCAAGAGGTGGCGGATTTTCAACCCGGTTCCGAAATCTATGTTGATGAACCTGCACCTGTTCCAACTGGTTTTGCCCGCCGCCGAAAAAAGCAACGCAATTTGTTCTGGTTTTTTATCGTGCTGGTTATTCTCGGTCTGCTTGCATGGCTTGGATACCGTACATTCCTAGGTTTCATGGATGGGTCACTGTTGGGACTTAACAATGGTGCGGTGCAATCGTCAGAGCAGAAAGACGAAGAAAGTAGCTATTTCACAATTGTTGAACCGGGTGACTTAACCGCCCTAGTGGTATCAGATCGAGGCCGTGTGGAAATTGTGAACGAGCAAGGGTTAGAGATGATCCGCATTTTGTCGGTTCGCAAGCAAGCAGATCGTGCAGAAGCTGCAAAGCCTATTCTTCTCAGACTAAAGCCGGGCGTCATTGAGCAAATTCGCGGTAAGCGAGTTACGGCAGAAATCTTCGCCCGCTCTGGAAAGTCTAGCCCTGCCCAGTTTGCGATTGAATGCCAGTTTGGTTCTCAAATTGGCTGTGGCCGAAAACGCTTTAGAGTAGGGGTTCAACCGGAAGCTTCGATTTTCGCCTTCACCATGGAACGCAGTCGCGACATAAACAGCGACGCATTTATCGCAATTAGCACAGACATCACCGACAATGCATCCATTACGGGTGAAGGAGATATTCTTGATATTGTCTATGTGCGGTTGCGAACCTCCAAACAGCAATAGACGAATTAAGCGCCGAACTGGTTCAAAAAGTCAGGGCCCTGGCCTATGATTTGAGGGTCCAGAACGCCAATTGCTGATGTATCCTTTCCCGCATAGTCCATACTAAACAAGAAGTGGCGGATTGCATTTAACCGCGCCCGCCGTTTATCATTGGAGCGGACAATCGTCCACGGCGCATGCGCGGTATGCGTATTCTCAAGCATCAGGTCACGGGCCTTCGTATAGTCATCCCATTTGGATAGTGCCTTGATGTCGATTGGGGATAATTTCCATCGCTTCATTGGACTTTGGCGCCGATCATGAAATCGTTTGATCTGCATTTCCTGACCAACATTGAGCCAGAACTTGAAGAAATGAATCCCATCCTTAACGAGCATATGCTCGAAATGAGGAACTTCACTTAGGAACTGTGTGTGCTGTTTGTCTGAACAAAAACCCATCACAGGCTCTACGCCCGCGCGATTGTACCAAGAGCGATCAAACATCACCATTTCGCCCTTTGTCGGGAGGTGAGCTACATAGCGTTGGAAATACCATTGTCCCTGTTCAATATCGGATGGCTTTGACAAAGCAACGACACGATTGTGGCGTGGGTTCAGGTACTGTCTGAACGCATTAATTGTGCCGCCCTTGCCGGCTGCGTCGCGGCCTTCGAATACAATTACCACGCGCTCGCCAGATGATTGCAGGTGTGTTTGTACTTTCACGAGTTCAAGCTGCAATAAATACAATTCGTCTTCATATGACGAGCGTTTGAGCTTCTTCTTGTAAGGATATCCTCCGCTGGAAAAAGCATTCTCAACAATGGAATCAGGCAATTCGCGTTCATCCAGATCCAATGCTACCATTGCGTCATCGATGTGGATATCTATACTTGGGATATCGTCTTTCATGGCTGACCATCTCTAGGGGTTACTGAACTTCTGATGCAAGTTTAATGGAAAGTGCAGAGCAATTGAAAGCGCGTTTTATGAACACCATTAATGGCAACAACTAAATGACAGACCATCAGCCGAATAATGATAGCGAAAGCGATAACATCAGCAGTTTGATTATCGCTTCCTTCCTGCTCATTTTGATACTTGCCGTCGCGATAATTGTGAAACCTGACATGGCCTTGTTTATCCTCAGCCTTGGTGGCGTTTCATTTGGGTTTATCTGGTTTGGGTCAGGGTTCTTTGGTCAGCGTGAACCTAGCTTTGCCAGGCGCGTTAAGCCAACCAAGGATCAAGCGGCAATATACGGCCCGTTTGCTGAGGCGCTCCAAGATCCTGTTTTTGTCATCGGCGCCCGAGGGACAATCCGCTATTTGAACGGTAAAGCCAAAGAGGTTTTTGTGAGTACCGGTATCGGTGAACTTCTCACGGTCCGCTTCAGACAACCGGATTTGCGTCGTGCGATTGAAAAGGCTTTGAACAGCAAACGGACGGTTAGTCTGGAATACAACGAGGCCGTGCCGGATAATCGCTGGTTTATGGTCGAGATCGCTCCCATTCCGCAATTCAATGAAAGAGAAAGCCAAGAAGACAGCCTTTTTGCTGTGGTGTTTCATGAACAGACAGAAACAAAACGCATTGATCAGATGCGATCTGACTTTATTGCAAATGCAAGCCATGAATTGCGAACACCGCTCGCCTCTCTGGTCGGCTATCTGGAAACCATAAACGGACCTGCAAAAAAGGATGAGAAAGCGCGGGAAAAATTTGTGGGTGTTATGCTCGAGCAGGCAGAAAGAATGTCTCGTTTGGTCAATGATCTCTTGTCTCTTTCCCGTATTGAAATGAAGACGCATTTAAAGCCTTCAGACACCGTCAATTTGACTGAGATAATGTCTAGCGTTGTCGATTCTCTGGGGCAACTGGCCCATCGCATGGGCGTCACAATCAAATTTGACAAGGCAGATGACGTGTTTGTTTTAGGTGACCGCGATGACTTATTGCAGGTTTTTGAAAATGTCATCGAGAATGGATGTAAATACGGACAGGACGGTGGGCAGGTAGATGTCGCTCTTTCTATCTCTACAGATGGCAACACCCAAACGGCCACCGTTTCAGTGAAAGATTATGGGCCTGGTATCCCGTTTGAGCATCAGCAGCGCATTACGGAGCGGTTTTATCGCGTTGATGTGGAGCAAAGCCGTGAGAAACAAGGCACGGGGCTGGGATTGGCAATTGTTAAACACATCCTTCAGCGTCATGATACGCGCCTGCAAATCATCTCAAAGCTCGGTGAAGGTACTGAATTTCGCATTCCGTTTGCTAGCGTGTCTGTTGAAAAACCAAAAAAATAAGCAATACCAATT
>CALLHT010000259.1 GCA_938009335.1 uncultured Rhizobiaceae group bacterium | reverse complement strand
TTGAAATTATTCTTCTCAATCGGTGATGTGCCTGTGAAATCAACCGTTGCTTCGCGTTTGATCTTGTCGACAGTGATCTTCACCTTGATCACCTGATCATTGTCCGTTTTGTATTCGTATTCACAATCCGAAAGGCTATCGATCAATCGGCGAACGCTTTCTTCTGCATTGTCCTGAACATGCTGCATATAGGCTTGGACAACGTCCAAACTGAAATGATCGACCATTTTCCGAAGTTCGGAAACGCCGCGTTCGTTTGAAGCAATCTGCGCGCGAATGTCCGCCATGTTCTGATCCGGATTTCGCGCAGGCCAAGGATGGTTGGTTAGAATTTCGCGCATGCCTGTTTCATCAATGATGCCTGCTTTTACAAGCTTGAAATTATCAATCAGCACGCCTTCTTCATCAACATGGGTCGCAAGGGGCGTTGCGCTGCCCGGCGCCATTCCGCCAATGTCTGCGTGATGGCCGCGGGATGCAACGTAGAAGAGAATTTCTTTCTTCGCGTCATCGAACACAGGCGTAACAACAGTCACGTCGGGCAGGTGAGTGCCGCCATTATATGGAGCGTTGAGAATGAACACGTCGCCCGGGTTGATATCACCGGCATTGTTCTCAATCACACTTTCGACGGATCGGTCCATAGAGCCAAGATGAACCGGCACATGCGGAGCGTTGGCAACCAGAGAACCATCTGCTGCAAAAACAGCGCATGAGAAATCCAACCGTTCTTTCATGTTCACCGAATAAGATGTGTTTTGCAGCGTCACGCCCATTTGTTCGGCGATTGACATGAACAGATTATTGAAGACTTCCAGCATCACCGGGTCGGCAGTCGTGCCCAAGGCCATCTGCCTTTGTTTGGATTTTGTCCGTGTTAAAACAATGTGGTCCAGTGCGTTAATCTCTGCCTGCCATTCCGGTTCAACCACAATGGTTTGATGCGGCTCAATAATGAGGGCAGGGCCAGCCAGGCGATTTCCTGGTTTCAGGTTTTTGCGGAATTTGATTGCGGCTTCATGCCATTCGCCGTTAGAGAAAAACTTGGTTTTCTGATCGGCGTTCTGGTCAATTGTCTCAAGCGTTGAGGGGGTCTCTGTGAGGCCAGCTCCGCCGCCAACGGATTCCACCTCAACAGCTTCAGCGATCAATGCTTTGTTTTCGAAGACAAAACCAAACTGTTTTCTGTGTAAAGCTTCAAACGCTTCCACCATTTCAGATACCGGGCCAAAGGGAACCGCAAGAGCAAGGTCTGTTCCATCGTAGCGAATGTGAATGCGCGAAAAAGATGAGATTTCAGAATCGGTTACGTCCTGCTCTGCAAGTTCTGATTCAGTCTCTCGCGTCAGTTCGTCAGACATTCTGGAAAGGGTTGAGAGCAGGCTTTCATCGAGTTTCTCGATCAGCGCTTGTGAGCGCGACGCACGAATTTGGGCAAGTCCCATTCCGTAAGCAGACAAAATGCCAGAGAATGGATGAACCAAGACAGTTTCCATGCCGAGCGCATCTGCTACCGCACATGCGTGTTGTCCACCCGCGCCACCGAAGCAATTCAGCGCATATTCGGTTACATCATATCCGCGTTGCACTGAGATTTTCTTGATCGCGTTCGCCATGTTCTCAACGGCAATCTTCAGGAACCCGTCCGCTGCTTCTTCCGGCGAAGTGTTCACCTGTTCGGCGAGTTCAGAAAACTTTGCGTTTACTGCATCCGTGTCTAACGGCTGGTTCTGCTCCGGCCCAAAGATTGCTGGGAAAAATTCCGGTTGAAGTTTCCCAACCATCACATTCGCATCTGTGACTGCCAAAGGGCCACCACGGCGATAGCAGGCAGGGCCGGGGTTTGCGCCGGCTGAATCCGGACCCGCCTGGAAGCGACCATCGGTCAAATGGAGGATGGAGCCGCCACCAGCCGCAACCGTGTGAATGCTCATCATCGGCGCGCGCATTCTGACACCTGCAACTTCGGTTTCGAATGTTCGCTCTAACTCGCCATCATAGTGCGACACATCAGTGGACGTCCCACCCATGTCGAAGCCGATCATTTTGTCAAAACCTGCAAGCTTTGAGGTTTCCACAGCACCAACAACGCCTCCTGCAGGACCTGATAGAATTGCGTCTTTCCCCTGAAACAATTCGGCCGCTGTTAGCCCGCCCGATGACATCATGAACATGAGAGCCGGTCCAGTTCCCAGTTCGGATGAGACTTGCTCTACATAACGGCGCAAGATCGGGGAGAGGTAAGCGTCCACAACGGTTGTGTCACTGCGCGCGATGAGCTTCACCAGTGGCGAAACTTCATGGCTCACGGAAACCTGACCAAAGCCCATGCTCCTGACGCGCTCCGCCAGACGGATTTCATGGTCTGGATATTTCCAAGCATGGATGCAACTGATGGCGACTGCGTCGATCCCATCCGCTTTCAGTTTTTGAAGTTCAGGAATAAGCTGATCGACATCAAGTTCTTGTTCAACTGTGCCGTCGGCTAGGACGCGTTCATCAACTTCGATAACGCGTTCGTAGAGGAGTTCCGGTTTGATGACTTCCTTGGCAAAGATATCTGGTCGGGCCTGATAGCCAATCTCCAGCATGTCGCGGAAGCCCTTTGAAATCAGCAAAGCGGTGCGATCGCCTTTACGTTCCAAAAGAGCGTTTGTTGCGACGGTAGTGCCCATTTTCACCGTACCAACTTTATCAGCAGGAACGACATCTGTGGCGGTGAGTCCGAGGATTTCCTTGATACCTTGGATGGCAGCATCCCGATAGGCTTCGGGGTTTTCTGAAAGGAGTTTGTGCGGGTGAAGTGAGCCATCCGGTGCGCGGCCAACAATATCTGTGAAAGTGCCGCCACGGTCGATCCAGAAATCCCATTTTGTCATTTGCGCTCTCGCTCTGTTTTTTCCCGCACTGTATGCATGCGTTGAACATAAAAAAAGAGAAATGTTGCGAAAGCCCAACGCTATCAACGCGTTTAGGGATTGGTTAACCATGTCTTCAAACCGTGAATTAACCGTCGCACGTTAGATTGTCTGGTGTCTTTTACGGGGGCCTTATGGAAAACTTTACACCACAACCAACTCATATTCAGCCCGATAGTGGGCTTAGTGTACCGAGTAACTTAATCGGCGAGGAGAAACGTCTTGCAGAAGAAGCTCGTGAGAAAGAGTTAAGTAGAGCCAGAACCCGCGCTTTCGTGATCAACTGCGATGGTGAACATGCGGTAATTTCTGCGAAGGCGCAGGAAGGCAAGCAAGACATGGAAAATTACTGGTCCGTGGGCCAGTTGATTTCCATTCAGGTTGGAACGAGCCGGGTCGTTGGCCTTTCTTGTAAAGTCGATGTTGCAGACAGCAGCTGGGATCCGGATGCTCCTAATGAGGTTCACGTTACGCTGGAACTGGTTGGTGAAATTGTCGCCGGGAAAGATGGCGCTGATGATCGCTTCTCAAGCGGTATTGCAAACTACCCGCAAATGGGATGTATCGCGCACCGCATTCGCTCAACTGATTTGGAGATTATCTACAAGGAAGAAGGCGAGGGCGTTGTAAAGGTTGGCCAACTGACCCAAGATGCCAGCGTTGACGCCAAGATTGATGTAGAAAAGCTCTTATCGCGCCACTTCGCGGTATTGGGAACAACAGGTGTTGGTAAGTCTACATCTGTTACCTTGATCATGAAAAAAATTATCAAGGTGAAAAAAGAAATCCGCGTTCTGATGCTCGACCCGCACAATGAATTTGCGTCTGCTTTTCCTGATGAATCCGTTGTTGTTGATGCGAGTAATCTTATATTGCCGTTCTGGTTGTTTAAGCTCGACGAATTGGCGGAAGTTGTATTCCGCGGACAAGAGGGTTTTGACGCTGAACTGGAACTTCTTCGCGATATCATCCCTTACGCAAAAGAGCAGTTCAAAAACGAGGCGGATGGCAAAGCCGGTTCACTGGTCAAGAAAACAACCAAGAGCAACCTCACTGCAGATATGCCGCTTCCGTATCGCTTGGCTGACTTGCTCAAAATTATTGATGACCGATTGGGTCTGCTGGAAGGGAAGGCAGAAAAGCCTGTCTTAAAATCTTTGCAGTATCGACTGGATAGTATCTCAAACGATCCGCGCTTCCGCTTCATGTTCGACACCAGCACAACAGGTGGTGGCGATATTATGGAGAGCATTGTTTCCCAGATTTTCCGCGTCCCGCAAAATGATCGCCCGATCTGTGTTTTGGAAATGTCCGGCCTCCCGTCAGAAGTTGTGAACTCAGTTGTTTCTGTCTTATGTCGGATGGCCTTCGATTTGGCGCTGAACAGTGATGGCGGTATCCAAACCCTTGTGGTTTGTGAGGAAGCACACCGTTATATTCCGGCAGACGCCTCTGCAGGCTTCTTCCCAACCCGTCAAGCAATCGCGCGGATTGCGAAAGAAGGACGTAAGTATGGGGTATTCTTGAGTATTATCACCCAGCGTCCAGGTGAACTTGATCCGACCATCCTTTCCCAGTGCAACACAGTGTTTGCGATGCGTTTGGGCAATCAGCGAGATCAGGAGATCATCCGGGGTGCAGTGACCAGTGGTGCGAAAAGTACGATTAACTTTCTCTCTTCCATTGCCAACCGTGAATGTATTGCTTTTGGTGAGGCGATACAGACACCCATGCGGATGACCTTTGAGACCATGGCTGCAAAAGACTTGCCGGGTGCTCGGATTTATGAGCAACAGGCGAAGATCAAGGAAGGTTTGCAAATCTCTCTTTCGGCTGTACTTCGCAGAATGCGTCAGGAAGATCGTAAGGGTTCGCCATCCGAGAGTTATGCTGAGGCGGATCCAGTCGCCAAGCAACAGGCACTCAACCAACAGGCAAGCAGTTCAAAGCCAGGTGACGATATCAACTCGATTTTGAATGCAGCTTATTCAGGTCAGAACGGCTCTTTGACACCAGATATGGGGACATCGGCACCTCCGCTTGCGCCAAAGGCTCCACCTGCTCCGGCACGTCCCGCAGCTCCAGCCGCACCGGGGCCAGCCGGTCATACGCCGAGCCAGCCACAACAAGCGAGGCCCGCTGCTGCGCCCCCGCAAGCGGTTCAACCGGATCCTGCACCTAAGAAGGAGCGCCCTTCCATGGCCAACAACCTGATTAAGTCCTTCAGGGGAAGTTAGGCTGCAAGTCAATTCTGAATGTTACAAGACAGCTGGCCGTCGGGGATCATCCTCGGCGGCTTGTTGCTATAATGGCCGTGATTGCGATCGCTGAAACGATGGTTATCCAATCCAGGCTTTCCCCGAGTAAAACCACCGCTACTCCAAGGGTGACGAAAATCTGAAACAGTTGTAACTGGCCAATTCTCGCAATCCCGCCCGCAGCCAAAGCCACATTCCACGCACAAAACCCAAGAAACATAGAGAACGCGCCTAGATAGCCAATCGCAACTATGCTGGTCATTGTGGGTGGTGTAGCGATAGGCTCATAGAACCAGATCATGCCAAGGATACTCAAAGGTGCATTGAGCACCAAAGCTCTTGTGATCACTTCCCAGCCTTGCATGGTGCGGGATAATTTACCTGAGATGACGTAACCCCAGGCAGCGCAAACGCCAGCGAGAAACATCCAGCCATACCCTATAAGGTTAGATGAACCTGCCGACTTTCCTGACTGATAAAAGGTGAAGGCAACAACGATTGCAAAGCCGGCAAGTGTCAACGCCCAAAATCTATTGCTCGGTCTCTCATCAGTTGTCATTCTTGCAATAAAGGCGGTTGCCAATGGCAGGAAGCCAAGAATGATCCCGCCATGCGAGGCATCTACAGTTTGCATCGACAGCGCCATCAAGCCCGGAAAACCGAAAATCAACATTACACCAGCAAGAAAGATTGATCTATTTTCTGGGTGTTTCCAGCTTAGGCCGAATACTGCCATCAACACCCCCGCCATGCTGGCTGCGATCAGTGCTCGGGTGAAGGTGATGGTTGCTGGTGAGAAGCTCTCCAGAGCCAATCTTGTAACGGGCAAGGTTGATCCAAAAATGATAACCGCGACAAGGCCAAGGACATAAGCGGTGAACAGTGGCGTGTTTTTATTAGGCAAAAGGATTTTCTACTTGGTAAGTGTTACGACATTCATAGCAACAAAAATGCGTATGTGCGATGCGCTTCTGACTTTCCTAACCAAAAGGACTCACTTACAAGAATTGAATGTCAATTTGGTCCCAACTTAGTGAAATTCTCTCAGACTTTGTCGTCGATGCGTTCTCCACAGTGATCGAAGCTGTACGCACCGCCTTTGAAGGCGATCCGGAGACACGGCGCCAAGTTGGATTTTCCATTGCCATGATTGCCTTGTCGGCAAAGATGGCGAAGTCCGATGGCATTGTAACAGATGAAGAGATCATTGCGTTTGAAGAGATCTTTGAAATTCCGGAAAAAGAACATAACAACGTCTCGCGTTTGTACAATTTGGCACGGCAGGATGTGGCGGGATATCAAGCCTATGCCAGTCGGATCAAGACACTTTTTCCAGATGATCGGGACATTCTGCGAGAAGTGATCCACGGACTTTTCCACATCGCTAAAGCGGATGGTATATATCATCAAAACGAAATGGCATTTATGGATGATGTGGCCGGAATATTTGACATCGATGGTCGCGACTATGAGCGCGTTAAGTTGCGCCATATGGAGCCAGAAGGGGGAAGTCCGTATATCCTGTTGGAAGCGGACCGAACTTGGGACGATGATCGGTTGAAACAACACTACCGCAAACTTGTTGCTGAAAACCATCCGGACAAGCTTATCGCACGAGGTGTTCCGCCCGAGTTTATTTCTATCGCCAATCGGCGCTTGGCTGAGATTAATCGTGCTTGGGAAAGCATCAAACTGGAGCGGGCATTGTAATGTTCTCCGCAGATACAAGATGCAAATGCGTTGTTCGTGAAGCGGTGAACTATGGCGAGAGGGCAGAACATCTCCCACTTGATATTCTGGTTTTGCATTACACAGGTATGGAATCTGCTGAAGCTGCGATCAATTGGCTTTGCGTCGAAGAAAGCGGTGTTTCCTGCCATTATGTGGTTGAGGAAGACGGTAAGATTTGGCAGCTGGTTCCTGAGGGAAAACGCGCTTGGCATGCTGGAAAGTCTTCCTGGCAGGGCGAAGTAGATACCAACTCCCGCTCAATTGGGATTGAGATTGTTAATCCCGGCCATGGCCTTGGCTATCCAGATTTCCCTGATGAACAGATCGAATCAATTATTGAGTTAAGTCTGGATATTGTGTCGCGAAACGCGATTCCGGCTAGAAATGTGCTTGCGCATTCAGACGTGGCGCCGGGTCGGAAATGCGATCCAGGGGAGAAGTTTCCATGGAAAAAACTCGCCTATGCCGGGATAGGGGCCTGGGTTGATCCGGTTGTTTCAAACGGGTGGGAAATGAGATTGGGAGAATCCAGTGAAGCTGTTGCGGCGCTTCAGTCAATGTTAATTGCTTATGGCTATGATCTTGAAATTACAGGTGAATATGATCATCTAACCAAGATTTGTGTTCATGCTTTCCAGCAGCACTTTTATCAACAAAGAGTGGACGGCATTGCATGTGACGGTTTGATTTCTACGCTTGAAAATTTGCTGAAATCGGTACGTGCTGATGTGTAATTCTTAGCGAGACTGTAACATCCCGTAACGTAACTTGTTTTGAGTTTTCTTCTTTTTAGCCTAATTCGCTGCGAAGGGAGGCTGGTTAATCCACTTCTAAGGGGAAGACATGTTTCATAAAGTTGTCTCGCGGTCGTCAAAGGCCGTATTTGTTTCCTGCGTTTTAGCATGCACCACCATATCAACTTCTGCTTTTGCTGATGGGAAAACCACCTATGGCGCACTTGCTGTAGATGTTTCTCAAGATCGTGGGGAGCCACTTCGGGAGAAGCAAGCAAAGCGCATTCAAGACTGGCAAGATCGAATTGCTGAACGGCGCGAAGCGATCCGCGAACGCATGGAGGAGCGCCGCAAAAAACGGACCGCTTCTCTTCGAGCAGTAAGTACCGACAACAAAGAAAAGCAGACGACTCGGCGTTCATTCAGCGGTCGTGGTGAAGACGATGGCTGGACATGGGACGTAATTAAATCACGCAAGAAAGCGGCTGATCCCAAACCTGCTAAAACAATTGCTGCGCCCAAAGTCACACCGACTGTCACGCCAAAAGGGAAATATGGTGCGTTGATCGCAAAATATGCCAAGCAACACGGCGTTCCGTACTCACTTGCCCGTGCAGTTGTGCAGGTCGAAAGCACATTCCGCCCGAATGTGACGGGCGGAGCTGGCGAAATCGGTCTGATGCAGATCAAGCTCGCGACGGCTCGCGGCATGGGATATAAGGGGTCGCGTAAGCAGCTTTATAATCCAGCCACCAATCTGTATTGGGGTATGAAATACCTTGGTAAAGCGCATCGCTTGGCTGGTGGCTCAACCTGTGGAACAATCTTGAAATACAATGCAGGCCATGGCGCAAAGCGTATGAACAAAATCAGTGCCAATTATTGCCGCAAAGTTCAGCGTATTCTGGCGTAACTCAGTGCTTTTTCAGGCGGTATGATGCCGCCTGAAGGTCAATCTCTGATCTGTTTATTCCACGTTGATTGTGAAACGAATAGTTTCGTATTGAATTCCCCAAGGCGAATCTGAATCGACCGGAAAGCCAAGAGAAACCTTGGCAGTATCTTGCCCTCTAAACCCGGGTTTAGGCGTATAATACACTCCCGTAGAACGCAGGCGTTTTCCTTTGCAGCGGCCACTGTTTGCAATGAAACTTCCATTGGATGATGTCAACGAACCGCCATTCTTTGACTTCTTAGCCTTGAATTTCGGGTAAGCCATGTGTCCGCACGTGGAGAGGTACACCCCAAGTTGATAAATCAACGTCTTTTGCCCAGCCTTCACAGTAACTGTCTCGCGCCCGCCAGCACTTGCATGATCGATAGCGGTGATGCCTACAATCGCCGACATCATTGAAATTCTTACCAGTTGTTTCATTAGAGTTTCCCCACACTTTCTTAGACACGTTATAGTGTCCAAGAACGTCACAAAAAATCAATACTAAAATGAAAAAGTGATCGCCGACTTTTCTTTAGACCAACAGCTTTTCTTCAAGAAAACCATCGATTGCCTGCGTAAGGCCCTTGCGCTCGCGACCCATCCTCCGATCTATCGAATAGTGATTGTATTTTCTCTTGCCATCAAAACGCGTCACGTCAGTTCCGTCATATTCCAGCGCGTCAGCAAAATGTTTTGAGACCTTATCGCGCCCGCGTCCGCCGGACCAAGCGACCAGAGTAGGGGGCTGTTGCTTCAATCCCGAATAAGAAATCGGGGACCAGGCTTCCCACATCTTTCTGTTGCTAAAGGCTGGTGCATACAAAGCAGGCAATCCGCCGCCGCTTAACCGCGCCAGGAATGGAAGATCATAGGCGCGTGTATCATTGCAGATGAGCGCTTTGACAGGTTGAGCAGCGCCAGTAAGGGTTGCAAGTGAAGATAGATGACATCCGGCAGAATGGCCCATTAATGCGATGCGCTCGGGATCTGCACCAAACCTTGTGGCATTTGCGTAAACCCAATTTACTGCTTCGCCAACTTGCAAAGCTTGCGTCTGCGCATTGGCTGCTGGAAACAATGTGTAGGTGACGGAAACAAAATGATAGCCGTTCGATGTAAAATGCTTCGGCTTTGAATGAACTTGCCCGCGATTGCCCAACGCCCATGCTCCGCCATGAACATACACCAAAATCGGCGCGTTGGGTGAGGCATTGCGGGCTGGATACCAGTCGAGTTTATTCGCGCCATATCGATGCGTGGTTTTGCGTGCTGCTTGTGCTTCGCCAACGAAGCCAAACGTCGACAAAACTGCCGGGGCGGCAATCAAGCTGTTAGTGAATTTTCTACGCGAAACATTCATTGTTATGCTCATCTCTATGGTCAGGATACCATACAGTGTGCATGAGGCCAATTAATGTTTGATTAAGGATAGTTTTGTGGCGCGTTAAAACTGCTTAGTCATAAACGAAAGGCTTCCCTGGCATGCCAGGAAAGCCCATCCGCCCCTTGAACCCCATTTCCAAATTGCGCCCCGGAAACAAGGTCAAGTCCGGATTAGTTGTATACGGATTCTTTTCCGAAATGCTTTGTAAGCATGTAGTAAACAACCGCGCGATATTTGTTGCGCTCTGATTTGCCATATGTCTCGATCACAGATGCAATCGCTTCATCAAGCGCAGAGCTGTCAGCCAAACCCAATTTTTTAATCAGGAAATTATTTTTAACAGTATCCAACTCGCCTTGGTCTGAGCCGGAAACAGTTGATGCATCTGCATTGTAAATAGAAGGACCACAACCGATGGTTACCTTTGTCAGAAGGTCCATGTCCGGTGTCATCCCACATTTGCTTTTTAGATCACCCGCATATTTTTCAATCAATTCTGCACGTTTGCTCATTAGAGCCCTCCATTAAATGTATTGCCCATTGGGGCTATGGTTAACATCGCTTGCGTTTCTTGCAGAAAAATGACGTAACGTAAAGACTATTTTGGAGAAATATGACCATAAATTTTCTCTGTCGATTTTCAGAAAACGCTAGGTTTTCTGTAGTGCGCTGATTATGTTCCGTTTTGCCAGTCGGCCGGGTGATTGCTGTTGCAAGTTCTGAAAAGACGCAACGGAGGAAAGTCCGGGCTCCATGGAAACACGATGCCGGGTAACTCCCGGCCGGGGAAGCGCAAGCGAACCCGAGGGAAAGTGCCACAGAAAGTAAACCGCCGACGTCGATGGTAGACCATCAACTATGGCAAGGGTGAAAGGGTGGGGTAAGAGCCCACCGCAAGGGCAGCAATGTCATTGGCAAGGTAAACCCCATCGGGAGCAAAACCGAATAGGGATAGCGCGTGGGGCAACCCACTGGCCGGTTTTCAGGTCGACTATCCGGGTAGGTTGCGGTGAGGTTGCAAGCAATTGTGACCCAAGATGAATAATCACCACGTCCTGTGTCTCGGCGCGGGGCCGTACAGAACCCGGCTTACAGGCCGACTGGTAATTTTGTTTGTTTTTTTTGCTCGCTGGAGGCGAAACGCAGACACATCACGGCACGCTCAGATTCTCACATCGCCGCTCCCATGCATCCTTTTCCCAATCGCGGACGAGGCCATGAAGTTCTCGCAAGATTTCGTGCGATGGCTCGTTTGATTGTTTGTTGGAGCCGGGTGGTATGCCGGGGCGGATGGGATGACTTGGCAAAGAGCCGCGCAAGGGGTTACCCGCAGCGGGAGATGAATAAGCCCCCGCTGGCGCATGCTCGCGCTGGGCCATAATTCTGGCGAGGCGTTTGGCCTGCTGGGGGATGGTGTTGAGTGCGTGGTCGAGGGCTGCGAGGCGTCTTATTAGTTTTTCCGCCGACACCTCCGTGTCGTCGTCCGTTCGCGCACAGGCGTCTCGGCTGGTCGCCTCGACTGGTGCTGCCACGGAGGGAGGGAACCCCACTCCGTCATGGTCGATCCACCTTAACCCGTCATCCTCGGGCTTGTCCCGAGGATCCATTCCTGCGGCCTCGCCAATTCTTCGATGGTGCAGCAAATGCTCTGCGTCTTCAGGCATGGATTCCTGTGCCAAGCACAGGAATGACGGGGTTGTACTGGCGAACCATATTCTGGGTACGGGCCTGGATCCCCGGAACAAGTCCGAGGACGAGGATGACGAAGTGGAGAGGTCTGGGGATGACAAACCAAAACCCTCACCCTGAGCCTGTCGAAGGGGCGAGGCCCCATACACCTCTTCCTCGTGCTTCGACAGGCTCAGCATGAGGGTAAGGGGTTTTCTGGGATCAAACAATCTGAACACGGGAGGTCGGTAACTCGCACCAAAAGACGCAAAATCCGGCAGAGGCCTATTACGTCTCTCTTGTCTCTTCCGCGCAACCACTTTCACGCCATGAACGTAAACATACAACACAATCAACCGCCGAAGCGCGGCTTCAACCGTCCGTAAGGTGCGGATGAGTATGCGGCGGGTTATCGGACCAATCTCAATTTTCGCGTCATGGTCGGACTTGAACCGACCATCCACGCACGAGCATTCAGGCCGGCCGATGGCGCTTACTGAGAGGATTGCCACCGGTTCGGACTTGGATCCTCGGATCAAGTCCGAGGATGACGAAGTGGCGAGGACGGTTGACGATATGGATGGTTCATAGTCCTCTACAGACTTGGGTTCCACCCCCACCAACCGCCACAACCCCGCAACAATCTGCGCGAGCGCGTGGGTATTCTTCTCAATGGCCAGGTTCCAATCCATGCGCAAAAGTGTGCATCAAGAATTTGGGGTGGGGATAAGTTTTTAGTTTCAAGCGATGAAAATCACCCTCATCCTGAGCCTGTCGAAGGACTAGGGTGTGGGTCTTGCAAGTTACAGTTTACATAGTCGAATGCGCTGATGGTTCATACTATACTGGGCTTACTAAACAGGATGTTGAAGCGCGCATTTGGGAACATAATGCGGGAGTTTACAAGGGATATACCTTTAAGCGAAGACCTGTGCGGTTAGTCTTTATGAAAGTCTATGATCGCATCGATGAAGGGATTGCCCACGAACGCCAGATCAAAGGTTGGAACCGGAAAAAGAAGCAGGCGCTCATTCAGTAAGCGTATGAAGATTTACCTGAGCTGTCAAAAAACTATTCACAACACCCTCGTCCTTCGACAAGCTCAGGATGAGGATGACGGAGTGAGGTTCAGCATGACAAATTGGAAGAACCAAATTTAAGTCTAAGTCTTGCATTGACTGATTATGTCATAGGATTTGAAGAGCTTTCAAAAGTACTCTGATCTCCTCGATGCCGTTGACTTGGTAGGCCTGCATGCCAATCTTACGTGCA
>CALLHT010000258.1 GCA_938009335.1 uncultured Rhizobiaceae group bacterium | reverse complement strand
GAGGCGCAAGCCCTTTCCAGAAAACGGTAACAGCTTTTTAACGTTAAACGAAAAGTGATCAAAATATGGGTCACTTCGTTTTGACCTTTGTCTTTTACACGTTACCTTTAGCCATAGATTTTCAAGGGAGAAGAAGATGTTTAAGCGTCTTATCGGAGGGTTGGCTTTCGCTGCAGCGACGATGGTTGCGCAACCAAGCCTGGCAAATACATCAGCCAAGCTTATTGAGATCAAAGGGGAAGTGATCGACACGTGGTGTTATTTCTCTGGTGTTATGGGCGGAGAAGACGCCGTTGTAGGCTCGGCGCATCACACCTGTGCGTTGTGGTGTGCAGCAGGCGGCATTCCAGTTGGCGTGCGTACAGAGGAAGGCGAAGTTTTCATGGTGCTTAAATATGAAGGCGAAGACGTTCTGGAAAAAACAGATACGCTGATGGAAGTGCAATCGGACATCATTTCCGCCAAAGGTTTGCACTATGTTCGCGATGGCGTGAATTATATTGTGGTTGAAAATGTGATTGCCAATGATGGAATTCAGGTCCTCAATCACGAGGATTATGGGTCTGTGCCTCCTAACTCCTTCCCTAAGAACTATCAGTGAGGTTGAAGTCATGAATATTGTAAAAACAATACTTGCTGCTTCACTCGCTTTTGGGATGACCAGCACTGCCTTTGCTGAAGAAGAAGGCGCCTTCTCTAAGGGCAGCACAGCAAAAACATTTGGCTTCCAGGAAGAAGAAAAAGCTTTATTTAGTGGCAAGGTCGTAGATGTCATGTGTGAGCTTAGCGGAAATTGTGCAGACAATTGCGGAAACGGTAATCGCTTGCTCGGAATCGTTCGCGATGCTGATAACAGACTGATCCTGCCGCTAAAAAATGGTCAATTCTCATTCAACGGTCCGGTCGAAGATCTGCTGCCTTATTGCGGCAAAAAAGTTGACGTCGATGGCATCATGGTTGGTGATGCTGAGGTTTACGGCTCTAAATTCTATATGGTTCAGAAAATCAGGGATGCTGGTGCGCCTGAATTTAAAAAGGCCAATCTTTGGACCAAAGCGTGGGCTAAACGCAATGAAGAAGCCGCTAAGATCAAAGGCCCTTGGTTCCGTAAAGATCCACGTGTTGTGAAACAAATTGAGGTAACAGGATATTTTGGTTTAGGCCATGATGCTGATAAAAAATACGCCGCTGAAAACTAATAAAGGAGTCCGATTGTGAACTTCAAACTGCGTTCAATTGCGTTCGTAACATCAGGGTTCTTAGCCTTATCAGCATTGGTTGGTGACCTTGCTGCCCATGATGGTGTTGTGCACAAGGACCTGACAGAGGCGCTCAAGCATCAGGAAGAGACCAGCCCTAATACAGCAGGGTTTCCTAAGATTAAAGGTGGAGACTTTAAGCTCATCAATCAGTTTGGCGATGAGCGCACTTCGAAGAGTCCCAATGGGCAATTTCAGCTTTTGTTCTTTGGATACGCCAATTGTAAGGCAATCTGTTCGATCGCTTTACCGAGCATGGCGGCTGCGATTGATTTGCTGGATGACAAAGACGTAACAGTTACCCCACTTTTGGTCACAGTCGACCCTGAACGGGATACGGTTGATAATATGGCAGAGCCTTTAAAGTCTTTGCACCCACGTATGGTTGGTTTGACGGGGACAGAAGAAGCCCTTCAAGAAGCGTATGATGCATTTCAGGTGCAGAAATCATTGGTTTACGAACATCCTGAAGAAGGGCCTATCTATGCTCACGGTTCATTTATTTATCTTCTTGGGCCAGACGGTGAGTTCAAAACCCTTATGCCGCCTATTACAAAACCAGGACGTATTGTTGAACTAACGTTACAGTATATTTCGGGCAAAAAATCGTGAACTCGAATTAACGCTGCGTTAACCGAGAAAACCTCATTATCCACGAACGCTGGTTTCGATTCGATGAGGTTCGACATGCATGCCCAAAGGAAAAGTACACTAGATACGCAGAATGCAGCACCTGTTTCAGAGCAGGAAGTGTTGCAACAGATTCTATCTGGCCCATCTGATGCGGTTGCCATTGGTGAGGGTTTGCCGGAAATGCAAAGAGCGAGGATCGCTCAATTCTGCTACAACAGAGTGCATATGCGTGAACTGGGTCTTCGGCTAGCTGCTTCTTGCAGCCTGATGTCGCTCAAGGCCGCATTCGGACGCGGCGGCGAGGTGGTTTTCAAGCAGTCTCGCGATGTTGAGCAGACACTTGGTGAATTGAAGAATTCACCTGGAAATCAAGCGCCAAAGCCTATTACACTCAAGAAAACAATCGCTGGATAACTCAGAGCTTCATTGTGAAGACAGTGTGATACTTTGCCTGATCGATGTTTAAGCTCTTAGCTTTGATGCGGCATTTGCTATGACGATGCTTTGATGGAGTTATCAATCACAATCAGTTGAATTTGTGATACATTTTTTTATTTCTGCTTATGGGCGTTCAGGTGGCATTCATGGTCTGGAGACTAATGTCTCAATCTACCCGAATTGTTGAACCAGAAGCTGCATGACAACGATCCCCGAGAACATCCCCTTCAAAATCAGCACGACAGACCCCGCCTCATCTGTGCGACGGATGGAACGTGTCGTTATAGGGCAGCTTGGGCAAACACTTGATGGATGCATAGCGACCCACACTGGAGACAGTAAATATATCAACAGCGAGTCAGGCTTACGCCATCTGCACGAATTACGTGCTGTTGTTGATGTGGTTATCGTTGGTGTAAGTGCCGTCAACGAAGATAATCCCAGCCTGACAGTCCGCTTGTGCGAGGGGAGCAATCCGGTCCGTGTTGTTCTTGATCCGAGAGGTCGAGTAGACTTAAGTTCCAGCCTGTTTCAGGATGGCGGACCCAAGGTCATCATTGTGACTTGCGAAGAAACTGATCACCCCGCAGCTGATCGCTTTGATGTTATAAAGCTGTCCTGCGACAATCATCATATTGAGCCCAAGGCAATTGTTGAAGCTCTGAATGAGCGTGGATATTACAAGGTCTTGGTAGAGGGAGGGAATACAACGCTCTCGCGCTTTATGGATGCCGGTGCCATTGATCGGCTGCACCTTATTGTGGCGCCGATGATTATGGGTGCGGGTTTGCCAGGCCTTAATCTCTTACCGATTGAGAAGCTCAATCAAGCGATTCGTCCCGAAGTGACAGTGTATCCGCTAGGCAGTGATATCGTATTTGATTGCAATTTACGCGCAACGGGCGCTTGAAGCTTATTTTTCTGCTGGAACAGCAAAAAAATCTTTATGACCAACCATAACTGCGTTTTGTCCGGCGTCAATAAGTGCGTTTCGTTCTTCGAGCCACAGATCGAAAACTGGACGTCTGTCAGGGTGGATCTCGCTTGCGGCATTGCGCCAACCTGATAGCAATTGCCTTTGAAACTCAGCATGTTCAGAATTGGCCTTCCAATCCGATTTAGCGCTACACACGATATAGCCTGCTTCCTGAAACAGTCTGATTGCTTCGTCTGCAGCCGCAGGCCCCAGCGCTTTTCCAAACCCTTTGTCTGTTTGTTGATGGGCATTAAATGCGGATAATATCTCGCCGTCCATCTCGCTCTCAGGCGTGTTGGACGTGCGACCATCATATGTGAGGGCCGCGTAGAACGGGATTTCACGAACCGTTACCTCATTCACGAAGCGCTGCAGCCACTCAAGAGAAACCAAGTCCAGAAATGCGGATGTGGTGATCAGGTCGGGAGCAGGTTTAAAAATCGGTTCCAGTCTTGTTGAAAGATCATTCTCTGTGAAGATCACCCGGTCGCCTTCTGCATGTTTTCTTGCTTCTGACAAAAGCGTGTCGTCATAGTCTATCAGATGCCAAGTGAGCTCCTGGGAAACAATCGGCCTTAGTGCGCGAATGGTCGACCCGGTTCCACTGCCGATGTCTGTGACGACAAGCTTCCAATCATTCAGAAAATAGTGTCTGAGGGCAGAGATAACTTCTTCGCTTCGGGCTGCATGATCAATAGGCTCGCGCAATGCTAACCATTCAGACGAAAATCCGCTCATGCCCAATGCTCCAAAATCTCTTTGAACTTCTTGGCAGATGATTCCCATGTTGGAAAGTCATTTGCGGATGCCTGGACGCCTAATCGAAACTGGTTCAATTGGTCTTTATCGGTCAGCAGCGTTTCGATCGCATTCTGCAACTCAATCGTATTCTCCGGTTCAACCAAAATCCCACATGATTGAGGTACGGTATCTGGAATTGCGCCAGCGGTTGTTCCTATTACCGGAAGACCTCGAACAATTGCCTCGGCATATGCCATGCCATAGCCTTCGAAAAGAGATGGCAGAACGAAGATATGCGATTGTGAATAAGCGTGTTCGATCTCATCATCAGACACGCTGCCGTGGAATGTGATGCGATCTTGCATTTTATGATCAGCAATTTTTTGCATCAGTGTTTTATAGAGATCAGAGTGCTCGTCCAGCATTCCAAAACAATCAAGTTCCCACTCTAAATGTTTCAATCCTGCCAATGCGTCGATGAGGAAGAAGTGGCCTTTGCGCTCGATCAATGACCCAATGCAGAGAAGACGGACAGGACCAGTCGTGTGTGCTGGCGCAAGTCCTCCGCGTTCCACACCAGGAAGCACGGTTTCAATGCAATCGATATCAAAGCCAAACAGGGTGTTTACGGTTGCGGTGGTTGCTTTACTGGTCGTAACGACACCGCAAACATGTTCAAGTCCTGCCTGCTCTGTATCGCGTAAATGAGATGCCTCTTTGCTTGTTAGGCCATTTTCCAAGCACAATGGATGGTGAATAAGCGCGACGACTTTCGTGTGTTTGCTTAGAGCTTCCATAAATTCAGGCATTGCGCCGCCAGCCAGTCCATCAACCACAGAAATGTCTGCGGGTGGGAAGCCTTCAATTGAGGCAATGGCATTTTGCATTGAGCGTTTGGTGGGAAACGGATAATCGCCTTCGAGACTGATCAAATTGCTATCGACGCCAATCGTATCCCACTCCTGCAAAATGCGCTTATCATATCGGTATCCGCCAGTGGGCAGATTGATATCACCAGGAATGATGAAATTGACGATCAACGGTTTAGGCTCCAGACCCATAAACAGGGTTAAAATGACGCCGAAATTGCGAAGAAAGATTAGGAAAAGGCTGAAAAGCGGGGCCATAGTCCCGGTTAAAGCCTTTGACGCGAGATTTCAAAGCAAGTTTAAGCGTCCTGCGGATATGGCAAATTTGCCCGTCTAATGCGTCGCAAACCTTTGCAAACCGGACGGTTAGCTGCAGCTTTGCTTCTACTATACTACCAAATTTGCTCATACCATTTTAAGCCCTTTTGTGGATCTGAAGCCTAAGTTCCGATCAGAGTTCAGCTTCATACCAAGCAAGTGCCACATGACTTTCGTGCAGGCTTACTCGAATTGAGTTCAATTCTTCCGGCTTTCTACCCAAGCCGCCTTTGCGTGCGGTTTCCGCGAGTGCTTCCCAGATGTGACGTGTTAGAAACTCAGTGGTTGTGTTCTCGCCAGCAAACTGGGGCAATTCGTCCAGATTGGCATAATTGATCGGTTGAAGCACAGATTTCAACGCGTCGTGCGCTGCTCCTATGTCAATCACCACATTATTCTCGTCGAGTTCTTTCGACATGAAACAGGCATCAACAACGAAGGTTGCACCATGCATTGCCTGTGCCGGGCCGAAAAACTCTCCCTTAAATGAATGGGCTATCATAATGTGATCGCGAACTTGTACTGCGTGCACTGTGTGCTCCTTGTGGTTGGTTCGGGGTATTGAAAAATCCCGGTAATTAAGAATATGTCACTAAAGGACAAAGGGTGGTTTCCGAAGTCAACACTTCGTCAATTCTGTCCGGTAGCTCGTCAAATGAGATGATAGGGTTCAATAATTCTTCAAGAACAGGATTACTTAAGAACTTTAATGCACAGGCCATGCGGTCTGCGTGAGTGTGGGTTGATCGTTTTTGAGGTGCAACATGCCCGACCTGGCTCGAGATAATCTGCAATCGTTGCGAATGAAATGCGCCGCCGAGCTTTAAAGGCGTGTCTTTTTCACCATACCAGCTCATTTCAATGATCCGGCCCTCAAAACTGGCCTTGTCGATGGCTAACTGCAATCCGAGATGTGATGCGCTGGTGTTGAAGATGCACTCATATCGGTTTTCCTTATCAGCCATGAACGCTTCAGGCTGTGAGAAATCCAACCCGAGCTTTCTCACGATTGCTTCTTTTCCCGGGTCAATATCCACGACGATTGGCGTTAACCCTGACAGTTCTTTGGCCACAAACGCGGTAAGCAGGCCGACGACGCCGGCGCCGATTATAGCAATCGATTTCGCGTTTTCAGTATTGCCATCCCAATTGGCATTTAAAGCCGTTTCCATGTTTGCGGAGAGAACCGCTACTCTTTGATTATATAGATCAGATGGGAGAACACTTACCCAGTCTTCCTCAACAATGATCTGATCTTGGTGGGGGTGAAGGACGAAGACATAATCGCCAATATCCGCTTTTGTGGCGCGCGAGCCGACGGATATCACTTTTCCTACGCAGGCATAACCATAAGTGACCGGAAAAGAAAACTCACCTGTTTGGTGAGGGCAACGCATTCTTTGCCATTCGGACTTTGGAACGAGGCCGGAATAGACCAGTCGTTCTGTGCCTCTGCTTATGCCGCTATAGAGTGTTCTTATAAGAACTTCGTTGTCGGAAAGTCCTTTTAAATCAATATTTTCCAGAAATGCTTGATTGGAGTCTGAATATGTGAGACGGGACGCCTGTTGGGGCGTCCTCACTTTTTTTTGAGAATCCGACAGAAACTGTTCAGACACAATTCAGCTTGCCTCTTATATACGTGCAGGCAAGACATTTGTTCTTGCCGGAATTTTGCCAAAAAGACGGTTGAATGGAGATTTGTCAATTTTATTTTTGTGTTTAGCAAATTAGGTACCCGTTCTATGACGAACAATTCAAAGCGTGTTCTTTTCTGGTCTTTGGTTCTTTCGACCATTGTTGCACTTGCGACCGTAATGCTTGCGACGCTTGGCAAAGGCGGAATTTCCGCACCGGAATTCATCCTGATGGCGTGTTTTCTGATTACCTTGCCTTGGACTGCTATCGGCTTTTGGAATGCGGTTATCGGTTTCATTTTGATGCGGGTATCCAAAGATCCGGCTGGGCATGTTTTCCCGGCTTCGCGTGAAATTACCGGAGATGAAGAAATTAACACGTCTACCGCGATCGCAATGTGCATCCGTAATGAGGATGTTTCTCAGGTATACCGAAACCTAAACGCAATGATGGCCCGTCTTGTTGCTTCTGATGCGGGTAAGAATTTCCATGTCTATGTTTTAAGTGACTCATTTGAAGCGGACATTATCAAAGATGAAGAAACCCAATTTGCGAAACTGAAACGTGTTTGGAAACACCGCGTCGAGGTTACCTATCGCCGCCGCGAGGATAATCCCGGATTTAAAGCCGGCAACATTCAAGACTTCTGCGAGCGTTGGGGTAACCGTCATGATTTCATGCTGACGCTAGACGCAGACAGCGTGATGTCGGCTTCAACTGTTCTTCGTATGGTGCGGTTGATGCAGAAGAACGAGAAACTGGGCATTGTTCAAAGCTTGGTTGTTGGACTGCCTTCAGACAGCGCATTCACCCGTGTTTTCCAGTTTGGCATGCGCATGGGTATGAAATCATACACGCTTGGTAGTGCGTGGTGGCAGGCAGATTGTGGCCCGTATTGGGGGCATAATGCCTTGATCCGAATGAAGCCATTTATGGATCACTGCCATTTGCCCAAACTCTCCGGTAATGGTCCGCTATCAGGCTGGATTTTAAGCCATGATCAGGTTGAGGCAGTCTTTATGCGCCGTGCAGGTTTTGAGTGCCGCGTATTGGCAGAAGAACTTGGTTCGTACGAGGAAAACCCGCCGCATATTATTGAGTTTATCCGTCGTGATTTACGCTGGTGCCATGGGAACATGCAGTATTTCAAACTCCTTCGTGAGCCAGGACTGAAGTTTACAAGCCGAATTCAATTGGTTCTCGCGATTCTGATGTTTATTGGATCGCCCGCTTGGATGATGTTTGTTCTGGTTGCTACCGGTGCATTGGTTGCCCCGCAATATGTACCTGTTGAAATGCAGGTGGTTGGACCCGGTTATGCATTGTTTGGTATCATTATGACCATGATTTTTGCACCCAAGATCGCATCGGTCATGGATGTGTTGTTGCGCAAAGATTTACGCCGCTCGTTTGGCGGCGGTATCGCAGTTATCGTCAGTGCTGCTCTCGAAATCGTTTTCTCAATGATGCTTGCGCCTATCATGGCAATTGCTAACACAGTGTTTTTGTTCAAGTTGTTTGTGCTTGGCAAGCCAAAGGCATGGAATGCTCAAACCCGTCAGGCTGAAGCTCTGCCATTTGGTTTAACGATGCAACGTTTCTGGCCGCAAATGCTATTCGGAGTTGTTGGTATTGGGGCCATTTTCAGTGGCGTGAAGATTGACTGGGTTGCCATTGCTATGTGCCTGCCGGTGTTCGTCGGACCTATGTTGGTGATCCCTTTCGCAATCTCAAGCTCGCATCCTGCAATTGGCAAGATTGTTGCCCGCTTGGGACTTTGGCAGTTACCGGAAGAGCAAAAAGCGCCGGTTATTATCCGGGCTCTTAATCTCCCTGCCATGGCTTTACGTGCAGAAGCGAGTGGTTCGCATGATCGCCTGTCCCCACTTTCTACAGATGACTTGCTGAATCTGGGTGCGGACATCGAAACTGTAACGGTTTCCGGGAGCCCATCTGATCGCATCGCAGCTTGAATATACATATCAATTCGTTAAGCTGCATTGGGTTGTGAAACGAGTTGGGGGTATCCGCTAAATCGTTTCGATTGGCGTTCAATTTATTGAATGCAATTGAAATGCTTTCTCGTATTTGTCTAAATGAAAATCATTCCAATCATTTTGAGTGGAGGCGCGGGCACTCGCTTATGGCCTCTATCACGCAGAACGCGGCCTAAACAATTCCTTGAAATTGGCAGTGACATGACACTGTTTCAGGATACGATTCTACGATGTTGTGATGATGCATTTGATACAAAGCCGATCGTTGTGGCCGCAAATGAGCATCGTTTTCTGGTCGCGGAAAACCTGCGCCAGATTAATATCAACGCGGATATTCTTCTTGAGCCAATCGGAAGAAATTCTTTCCCCGCTATCCTTGCGGGTTGTCTTCAAGCTGTTGAGCGCGATCATGATGCCGTTGTTCTGGTGTTAGCAGCAGATCACCGGATTTTGGATAAGCAGGGTTTTGCCAAAACGGTTCTCTCGGCGCTGCCCATTGCCAAAGACGGTAAGATCATTACCTTCGGCGTTAAGCCTGGCTACGCAGCGACGGGGTACGGGTATATAGAGCCAGGAAACCCGATTGGTGCAGGTCATTTAGTTTCCAGATTTGTCGAGAAGCCCGATGAACGTACCGCAGCAGAATATCTAGAAAAGGGGTATCTTTGGAACAGCGGTAACTTTATGTTTTCCGCCCAAACGTTTCTTGCGCTTGCCACTAAGTTGATGGCATCGACAACCGATGCTGTAAGGGCGGCATTCAAGGAAAGAGAGCGCGACCTTGATTACCTTCGGTTAGGGGAACGTGCTTTTGCGCAGGCTGAAAGTATTTCGGTTGATTATGCAATTTTGGAAAGAACAGACCGAGCTGCAGTGGTTCCGGTTGCCCACGATTGGTCTGATATTGGAACCTGGCAATCTGTCTGGAAAAATATGGAGCAAGATGAGCATGAGAATGCGCTGACCGGCGACGTCATTACACAAAGCTCGCATCGCAATCTGGTTCATTCTGAAGCGCAACTTACAACGTTGGTTGGCGTGGATGATCTGATCGTTATCGCAACCCGTGATACCGTTTTGGTAGCGGATCAAGCAAGAAGCGAGCAGGTTAAAGATCTGGTCGATACCCTTAAGCGCCAAGAGCGAAGTGAAGCGACCGATGCTTTGAAAGTGTTCAGGCCTTGGGGAAATTACGAAGCGCTGGACAATGGAGACAAATATCAGGTTAAGCGTATCGTTATTACGCCAGGTGGGGAGCTATCACTTCAGAAGCACAAGAAACGCTCAGAGCATTGGGTAGTCGTGGAAGGTCAGGCGGAAGTGACTATAGATGATCACATAAAAACGCTAAACCCGAATGAATCTACATATATTCCGCTTGGTTCCGTACATCGTCTGGCAAACCGCACAGAAAAGCCAGTTGTCATTATAGAAGTTCAAACCGGAACCTATTTTGGCGAAGACGATATCATTCGTCTAGAAGACCGATACAACCGATCTTCCAACGAAACTTAGGGTCTGAATGTTAGGATTGAGAAATCAAAGGTAGGCCAGGCGCGATTTCGGCAGAATTTTGCTTATCTGAAGCATTCTTAGAAACATCTTTATCGCGTTGCAGCTGGGTTGCTTCGTATGACTTTTCCCGCAGGGCACGACGATATTTGCCTTGGCGTGTCCATGTTAATGCGCTTCCGATTACCAAGCCAATGATGAGGGCAATAAACAGTAATACGAAAAGTGGAAGCTCAAAAGCGAGTGCTGGAGTGTCGCTATTCAACGGGTCCAAGCTAAAAAGTGTTGGCGCTCTATTGGCAACCGACAAAAGCACCAAAACGATAGCAAGTGGTATCAAAAACACGAGGTTGAATAGTTTACGCATAGGTCTTCCCTGACTGGTTCAGTTTATTTGTTCCGGGCCTCTGTTTGTCAGAGTTATCAACTATTTAGTCGTTCCCGAAGTTCTTTGCCAGTCTTAAAGAAAGGCACCCATTTCTCTTCGACGGAAACAGTTGTGCCGGTTTTTGGGTTTCTTGCCGCACGTGCCGGGCGGTTTTTTACTGAAAAGGCCCCAAACCCTCTCAACTCAACCCGATTGCCGCTTGCCAATGCATCGGTGATTTCACCAAGAATTGCGTTTACTACGTTCTCTATGTCCCGGTGATACAAGTGCGGATTTTTGTCTGCAATTATCTGGATAAGTTCTGATTTGATCATCGATTTAACTCTGTGTGGAATTGCAACATTAACGCGAAGATTGCCAAATTGAAACCAACCCGTCAAGGAACAGCCTTTCGCGAAGCGCGCCCTCTATTTCTTTTGCGTCTGATGCATCGAGCTCAATGCCGAACTGACGCGCCAAATATGTCAGCGCAGCCGGATTGCTAAAGATGCTATCCCCCGGGCGCTTAGGCTTGTATTCAATTACCTTTAAATCTTCTTGTATGTCTTTCTCGGTTTCCAGCCATTTAACCGCTACGTCTTGCCCGCCAAGCTCGTCAATCAAACCGTTCTTCACAGCCTGGTTGCCCGTGAAAATGCTTCCATCAGCAACGGCGAGTACCTCAAGTCGTGTCATGTCACGGCGCTCAGTCACAAGATCAACAAACCATTCGTAAGAATCTTTTATCACCCGGTCGATCATGGCGACCGCCTCGGGGCTTGCTGTGTTGAATGGGCTTGGCTCTGCTTTTAGCGGTGATGATTTCACCGAATTAACTTTTACGCCAACCTTGTCGAGTAGCTCCGAAGCATCTGCGTATTGAAACAGAACGCCGATGGACCCGACGATAGATGATCGCCGCGCTACGATGTGATCGGTCGCAGACGCAATCATATATCCGGCAGAAGCAGCAAGTGTGCCAACGCTTGTGACTGTCGGCTTTGCTTCAGACAACTCACGGACAGCTTCGTACATTGCCTCGCCACCAACAGTCGAACCACCGGGTGAAGAAATATGCAAGACGACGGCCTTGATGCGTTCTTCTTCTTTCACCTTTTCAAGAAGTTTCAGCATTGGTTCGTCATTTGTGATGACGCCGGTGATTTTAATGCGTGCGATATGATCATCATTGCTTGCGGAGAAAATCTCATCGCGTGCGGCGAACATTAGCATCGCAATCATTGCGATTGCGGCGACGATAAAAGTCAGCACTCGCCAGAAGCTCACTTTTTTTCGGAGTTGCCTGCGGTCGATCAGTTCATCTGCTGTGGTTGTCACGGATAGTGCCTCTGTCAGAGATTTTGAATTCACTCATAGATAATCGTTAAGCGCGCAAAGGTCCACGAAAAATGGCCTAGGAACTGGGCTTTGTGGTTTGTCGGGAATGCAATTTGATTGTGACATATTTGAGGATGTTTGGTATGGGAGGATAATCCATTTACAAAGAGAAATAGAAACCCATGTCCAATCCAGTTTTTTCGAACTTGCCTGCCCCCAAGCCTGACGCGATTCTTGCCCTTATGGGAAAGTTTCGTGCAGACGAGCGCTCGGAGAAAATTGACCTAGGTGTCGGCGTGTACCGTGATGCGGAAGGCGCTACACCTGTCATGCGTTCGGTTAAAGCTGCCCAGGAAAAGCTGGTCTCTCAAGAGGCTTCAAAGACGTATGTTGGACCAACAGGCGATCAGGAGTTTAACGCGCTGCTTGCCGATTTGGCTTTAGGAAACAGTGTCGCGAAAGAGCGGGTTGCGTCTATGCAGACGCCTGGTGGTTCTGGCGCACTAAGAGTGTTGTTCGAACTGGTGAATGAGGCCAAGCCCGGAGCAACCGTTTGGGTCTCTGATCCAACTTGGGCAAACCATATTCCAATGCTTAATGCTGCCGGGCTAACGTCAAAAACCTATCCATATTTTGATGCGGCAAGTGGCACTGTGAAATTCGATGAAATGCTGGCTGCACTTAAAGCCTGCCCGGCTGGAGATGTGGTTCTGCTGCATGCATGTTGTCACAATCCGACTGGCGCAAATCTGACTTTGGATCAATGGAAACAAGTAGCCGACGTTTTGATAGAAGGGGACCTGCTTCCATTTTTTGACATGGCCTATCAAGGCTTTGGTGACGGCTTTGAAGAAGATGCGGCTGGAATGCAGCTGGTTGCGTCTATGGTGCCTGAGTGTGTCATTGCACTGAGCTGTTCGAAGAACTTTGCCGTATATCGCGACCGCGTTGGTGCTGCCGTTGTGGTGGGTGCGTCTGAAGAAGATGCCAAACTAGCAATGGGTCAGATGGGCTCAATCGCGCGCCGCTCTTATTCCATGCCGCCGAACCACGGCGCGGCAGTTGTTAAGGGCGTCTTGCGGGATGCGGCTTTGAAGGCTGACTGGATTGAAGAACTTGAAAGCATGCGGCTCAACATGCTGAACCTTCGAACGGCTCTGGCAAATGAATTGCGTCGCTTGTCGAACTCTGATCGATTTGACTTTTTGGCGAAACACCGTGGTATGTTTTCCCGCGTTGGTTTGACCAGCGCTCAGGTGGATTGGATCCGTGAAGAACGAGCCATCTATATGGTTGGCGATAGCCGTATCAACATCGCCGGTTTGCCCGCTGACCGGATAGAATATGTGGCTTCTGCAATCATTGACTCCTTAGCCAATGCTGATTGAGAAGCTATGCGAAAAACCACGAAAACACCTCTGGCACCAGCCAACGCCACTTGAGCACGCGCCTAACCTAGCTGCAGAGCTGGGTGCGGCGAATATCTGGATTAAGCGGGATGATTGCAACGGCCTCGCGTTCGGCGGCAATAAAGTGCGCCAGATGGAATATTATCTGGGGGACGCGCTTGCCCAAGGTGCGGATGCACTTCTCATTACCGGAGCGGTGCAGTCGAATTTTGTGCGTACGGCTGCCGCTGCATGTGCCAAACATGGTCTGCAATGTCATATTCAACTGGAAAATCGCGTATCGAAACCTTCTGAAGCGTATGAGCAGTCCGGCAATGTCTTGCTGGATAAAATGCTTGGCGCGATTTTGCACTATTTTCCGGTTGGTGAAGATGAAGAAGGTGCCGATCGCAATCTTGAAGTGATTGCTGATGGTTTGAGGGCGAAAGGTCGCAAACCTTATATTGTGCACTTGCATCCCTCGCATCCTCCATTGGGTGCACTTGGGTATGTGGATGCAGCTATTGAGCTATCTCATCAGATGCAAGAACAAGATATCAACGTCGACACAGTATTTGTTCCTTCTGGTTCTGGAAATACCCATGGCGGGTTCCTTTATGGTTGGCGGGGTATTGGAAATGAAACGCCAGTGATGGGGTCCTGCGTTCGAAGAGGGGCTTCCTTGCAACAGCCGAGGATTGAAGCGCGGCTTGAACAAATTGGCGACCTTCTGCAGCTTGAGTCCGCAGCCTATTCGAAAGACGTTCATTTGACGGATGAGTTTCTGGCCCCCGGGTATGGTGTTGCGGGACCGGCGGTCAAAGAGGCAATTGCATTAACAGCTCAGAAAGAAGCGATTATCCTGGATCCGGTTTATACCGGAAAAACATTCGCTGCTGCTTTCAAGTATGTGAGAGATAATCCAGATTGCAATATCATCATCCTGCATACAGGCGGGGGGCCGTCGATTTTCGGGTATGGCATTGGAGATCTTATTCCTAAATAATTCAGGTGTACCGATGTTACGACGCTCGGTGTCGTGTGTGGCTATTCCGCTCAAGGCATGGGTATTCTTTCATTCCTGAACACCAAGAGGACTTATTATGACCGCAATACCTTCATCAATGAGAGCAATTGTTTTGACCGGCCATGGCGGCATGGAGAAGCTTGAATATCACGATGATTGGCCAACGCCGACACCTGGCCCAAACGAGGTTTTGGTGAAAGTTCATGCATGCGGCATGAACAATACCGATGTGAACACACGGTCGGGTTGGTATTCGAAAGCTGTCACCGAAGCCACCACAGGCGATGGCTATGATTCGGTGCATGAGGAAGACCCAACTTGGGGTGCTGCGCCGCTAACCTTCCCGCGTATTCAGGGTGCGGATATGGTTGGGACCGTTGTCGCCATTGGTGAAGGTGCTGATGAATGTTTGATCGGAAAGCGTGTCATGAATGATGGCTGGGTACGGAACTGGGATGACCCGACCTCAAAGTTAGGCGTTGGATATTTCGGTTCTGAACGCGATGGCGGGTTTGCAGAATACACGACCGTGAACCAACAGCAGATTTTGCCAGTTGAGTGTGATTTGTCCGATGCAGAACTGGCTACGTTTTCCTGCTCATATACCACCGCGGAAAATCTACTCAACCGAGTTGGCTGCGGACCGGATGATACGGTACTCATAACCGGCGCATCTGGTGGTGTGGGCGGAGCGCTCATTCAGCTAGCCAAGCGCCGGGGCGCAAAAACTGTGGCACTGGCGAGTGAAGCAAAGCATGAGCAAGTGGCGCAGCTTGAGCCAACCGCAATTTTACCGCGCGCTCCGGAGAATCTTGCAGCAGCCCTCGAAGAAGCAACAGGTTCGCCGGAAGTAACGATTGTAGCTGATATTGTCGGCGGTGAATATTTTGCAGAACTGATCGAGGTTCTGGCGCGTGGTGGACGATACGGCACTTCCGGTGCGATTGCGGGGCCTATTGTCGATCTTGATCTGCGTACGCTTTACCTCAACGACCTGACATTCCACGGTTGCACCGTGACTGCACTCAATGTGTTCCCGGACCTTGTTGGATATATTGAGCGTGGTGAAATCAGACCGATGCTTTCTGCGACCTATCCCCTGAAAGATTTTCATGCCGGACAGCAAGCTTTTATCGATAAGAAGCACACCGGAAATATTGTTGTAACGATGGAATGAGCGAGGCAGTTCTACAAACTTTGCTGAATGCGTTTCGTGCTTATGTGGCAACGGAAGCGCCTCATATTGATGCATTTTGTGGTGATACGCTCAGATCTAATCTTACTTTAAAAGCGGTTGCGCCTCAAAGCTTGCCGATGCTGGGTGAACTACCGCAACTTGCGAACTTGACAGAACCTTCTACTCAAGAACTGGTAGACTTGATCATTCAGGCAGCGGAAACCTTATGTTGGCGGCAAAGCTATACGCTGGACGATGACGGCATCGATCAACACCATCTCGATCATTATGGCTGGTTCAATCTCATTGCGCCCTCTGGCCCGTTTGTGAGTGACGCAATGCGTTTGAGTGTCGGATATTGGGGGAAGGGGCTTCATTATCCGATCCACAGGCATGAACCTGAAGAAATATACCTCACGCTTGCGGGGCATCCGATTTATCATTCCAAGGGTCGCGCTTCAGTTGAAGGTGGGCCGGGTACAACCATCTGTCATTATTCGAACCAGCCACACGGTGCGGATTTTTCGACTTCCCCCGCATTGGTTGCTGCTTTCTGGCGAGGTGAAAATCTTGAGGCAAAATCTGTTATCGGGGAGGATGCATCATGAGTAGAGGTCTCTTTGAAAACGCTCTAGCCGAGGTGAAGAAGTTTTATGAAGCCTCGACGGAGTTATCTCAGTTCAAATCTTTTCCAGATAACGATCAACTAAAGTGGCAGGAGCTTGAGCCGTATTACATAAACCCAGCGAGGCTTTTCGCTGAAGACACGACCCTAAATTCTGATGAGTATTCTGCTGTAAAGGATGCGCTTGTTGCGGTCAAAGATGCAGCCTTTTGGCGTGAGACATATAAAGATACCAGTATCGGTGATGAGTTTCTAAACCGGTTTGGATGTTACGAGCTTTTCGGTTGGGAAGGCCATTTCCATTGTCAGGAGTCGCGGGGATTCATCGTTTATTCAACGGGTGATCTTTATTATCCATGGCACCATCACCCAGCTGAGGAAATGTATTTCATTCTTGCGGGTGAAGCAGAATTTGCCACAGAAGGAAATGCTCCCAAAATGTTAAAGCCGGGCGATACCGTTTTTCATGCTGAGAACCAGCCGCACAATATGCAAACGCGAGAGAAAGGCGTTCTCGCTTGGGTGCAATGGCGTGGTGAAATGGGTATCGCGCCTGTTTTGACCGATAGGCTCAACAAATAATTGAAACGTGCAAAGATCGATTTCAAATCGAATCCACTCTTGAAACATGCTGTGATCTCTTTACCTTGGTCGAATGTTGAAGATTTTACGTTCATTTATGGATGACTTGAGCAAGGCTGAAGAGCCTGAGACAGTCATTCACTCCCAAAGGCAATTGGCGCAAGCCGCCCTTATGTATCATGTGATTGCTGTTGACGGTGTTATTCGTGAAGAAGAACGCATTCGGTTGATTGAGGTATTATCGACTCAGTTTGATATTGACGAAGATGAAGCCCAACAACTGGCGAAAGAGGGTCGTGATGCGGAACACGAAGCGATTGATCTTTATCAGTTTACCAGCATTCTCAAACGGGCCCTTCAAGAAGATGAGCGGATCGGTATGATCGAGAATCTTTGGGAAATGGTATTTGCTGATGGTCACGTCCACGAGATGGAAGACAATGTGGTGTGGCGCGTTGCGGAGTTACTAGGTGTTGATACGCGCGACCGGATGTTGCTAAAGCAACGCGTTTGGAAACGCATTAATGACCAAGAGCCTGCCAATGATGGGTAATTCAAAACCAAAGCCGAAGATCTTGGCGGTTATGCATCAAGAAGGATCCTCTCCCGGCCGTGTTGGCATGATGCTGGAAGATATGGGTTATCATGTGGTGGGTTGCCGTCCGCCTTTAGGTGATGCGTTACCCGAAACACTTGAAGACTATGCGGGGGCGATTGTTTTTGGCGGACCAATGAGCGCGAACGATCCTGATGAGTTCATCAAACGAGAAATCGACTGGATGGAAGTGCCGCTTAAGGAAAACAAACCATTCTTTGGGATATGTCTTGGCGCCCAAATGCTAAGCAAACATCTTGGCGGCAAGGTCACGGCGAATGAAAGTGAGTTTGCGGAAATTGGATACTATCCCATCCGCGCTACGAATGAGGGTCAAGCCATGATGGATTGGCCTGATCATGTGTATCAATGGCATCGTGAAGGATTTACGGTTCCCCAAGATGCTACCTTACTTGCTACCGGTGATGAATATCCAAATCAGGCTTATAAGTATGGCGAAAACGCTTATGGGGTGCAGTTTCATTCTGAAGTCACCACATGGATGATGAACCGCTGGACCATTTTGGCCGCAGAACGTTTGAAGCTCTATGGCGCTCAAGACCGCGCTACCCAATTTGAAGAACGGCCAAAGCATGACCCTGCTGTGCGTCGCTGGCTGGGTGAGTTTCTGGATCAATGGGTGGGACCTGCTGATAAACATGCTTGATTTGCAGGCCAATAAGGGCCAAATGAGGTCAAAAGTATTTGGAGACTATCATGATTGCTTTGCTGCAAACCCTATCGCTCATTCTTGATATCGCGCAGTGGATTATAATCGCGTCTGTGATCTTTTCCTGGCTTTATGCCTTCAATGTCATCAATTCGTCTAATCAGTTTGTGGGTCAAATTGGCAGCATGCTTTACAGCATGACGGAGCCTCTGTATCGCCCGATCCGACGATTCTTGCCCAATCTAAACGGCATTGATCTTTCGCCGCTGGTTGTGTTGGTTTTGATTTTCTTCCTGCAGCGGTTGATCTGGACAAGCTTTATCCCGATGTTCCGCTAAGCGAGAGAACTGATGGCGAGACTTACAACATTCCTTGCTGTTTTTCTTGTCTTATCTCTTTCCGCTTTTGCCGCTGAGAGTGTCTACACCAAAATTGATCTCGAAAAGAGCTGTGTCTTTCACTCTGAGTATGAGTTGGGGGCGAGTGCTTATTGTGAAGGCTATAAGGGTTATCCTGTCCATTTCAGCGAGGGCGATCTTCGCCATATGGTTCGGTTTGGTCACATCGCAAAGCTTCAAGATCAATGGGAAAGCTTCGGCCAGTTCAACCGGGTAAACGACACAATCGAGTGGCGCGTTAAAGACAAAAAGCCCTACGCTGCCATTCTGCGGTGGTTTATTGAGAATAGTAGCCAAGATGGCGAATATTCAAAGGATCTTGAAGGTCAGGTTTTGGTGGTATCGACCGTTGCCGATCATTCCAATCCGCAATCCTGTGTTGTGGGGTATGTGGATGCACGGGCCAATGACAATGCAAATGACATGGCGCGCAAACTTGCGGATGAAAAAGCACCAACTTTCAAATGTGGTAAAGAAAAACCCGCATTCGTTGGAGAACGCGGGCCGCATGCCGGATCACCGTCCAGTTATTTTGAATAATATCTTCTTAGCTTGAAAGCGCTTGAACTTCTGCAAGAATGGCATCGCCCATTTCTGCGGTAGTCACTTTCTCATCACCTTCTGACCAGATATCGCCTGTGCGCTTACCCTGATCAAGCACATTGGCGATTGCTTTCTCGACCATGTTCGCTTCATCAATCATGTTGAAAGAATAACGCAACAGCATTGCAAAAGATGCGATCATGGCAATCGGGTTTGCAATGCCTTGGCCCGCAATATCAGGCGCTGAACCATGGACAGGTTCATACATGGCTTTGCGTGCGCCCGTTGTTGGGTCAGGTGCACCAAGCGAAGCGGACGGTAGCATTCCCAGTGAGCCGGTCAGCATTGCCGCAACATCTGAAAGCATGTCGCCGAACAGGTTGTCAGTGACGATCACATCAAACTGTTTTGGCCAGCGGACAAGCTGCATTCCACCTGCATCTGCCAGCATGTGAGAAAGTTCAACGTCTGCGTATTTTTCTTTGTGTGTTGCAGAAACGACTTCGTTCCACAAAACGCCGGATTTCATCACGTTGCGTTTCTCCATCGAGCAAACGCGGTTGTCACGCGTACGCGCCAGTTCAAACGCGACGCCAGAGATACGCTCAATCTCGAATGTGTCATATACTTGCGTATCCACGGCACGTTTCTGACCATTCCCAAGATCTGTAATCTCTTTTGGTTCACCGAAGTAAACACCGCCTGTGAGTTCGCGAACGATCAGGATATCGAGACCTTCGACGACCTCTTTGCGCAGGGAAGAGGAATCTGTGAGTGCGGGATAACAGATCGCCGGGCGAAGGTTAGCGAAAAGCTCCATGTCTTTACGTAGACGAAGAAGACCTGCTTCTGGGCGTGCTTCATACGGCACATCATCCCACTTTGGCCCACCAACAGCGCCGAATAGAACAGCATCAGCAGCAAGCGCTTTTTCCATGTCAGCATCTGAAATGGATTCGCCATGAGCATCGTAAGCTGCACCTCCGACAAGACCTTCTTCGACCTCAAACCCGCATCCCAGAGAAGCGTTCATCCAGTCGATGAGTTTCGTAACTTCAGCGGTTGCTTCCGGTCCGATACCGTCGCCGGGAAGCAGGAAAATTTTGCGCGATGCCATGTGAGTGCCTTTGTGATTTTGAAATTCTGTTTAAGGGGCGCCGGTTATGCCCAAGGACGGTCTTGCGAAAGCTTACTTTCAAACGCGGTAATATCGTCTGCTTTCTCCAAGGTTTCCCCGATGTCGTCAATGCCGTTCAAAAGACGGTGCTTGCGAGCCTGATCAATATCAAAGTTGATTGTGCCGCCATCAGGACCAGAGATTGTTTGAGCTTCAAGATCAACAGAGATTGTAGAATTAGCCCCACGCTCTGCGTCGTCCATCAATTTGTCCAATTCATCTTGGCTCACAGTGATGGGCAAAATACCGTTCTTAAAGCAGTTGTTATAGAAGATATCTGCGAAACTGGTGGAGATGACGCAACGGATGCCAAAATCCAGCAGAGCCCAAGGTGCGTGTTCACGTGAAGAGCCGCAACCAAAGTTATCACCCGCTACGAGGATTTGTGCTTCTTTATATGCAGGTTTATTAAGCACGAACTCACTATTGTCTGAGCCGTCTTCCGCATAGCGCATTTCCGCAAACAGACCCTCACCAAGGCCGGTCCGCTTGATCGTTTTCAGATAGTCTTTCGGGATGATCATGTCCGTATCAATGTTGATAATCGGCATAGGTGCAGCAACGGCTGTAAGCTTAGTGAATTTTTCCATCGTCATTTCCTGGATTGAACGCTGTTTCATTAGCCACTATCGCGCCGCAAGACAAGGGCATAGCTAATTTCATCAAATGTGCTTGACCATGCTCGTTCTGGCGAGTCAAAAGACAAGTATGATTTTCAACTTCGGCTCTATCAATATTGACCACGTCTACAGTGTTCCGCATCTGCCAGAACCGGGCGAAACTCTCACCGCGAAAACCCGCGACATGTATCTGGGTGGTAAGGGCATCAATCAGTCCATTGCGATATCGAAAGCTGGCGGGCAAGTCATTCATACCGGCGCTGTTGGGAATGATGGTGCATGGGCGCTAGAGCAAATCAATGCGATGGGGGTAGATGTAAGCTCTATAGCGGAAGTTGATACGCCAACAGGTCATGCGATCATCAATGTGGATAATGCTGCGGAAAATGCGATTGTCATTCTGAGTGGTGCCAATGCATGTTTAACTGATGCCCAGATTTCAGCAGCCCTTAGCAAGGCGGAGCCAGAGGACTGGATTCTTGTTCAAAATGAAACCAACCTGGTTTCCGAAATTGTATCGCAAGCCAAAGTAAGAGGGTGCAAAGTCGCCTATAGTGCTGCGCCTTTCGTGGCGGATGTAACGGTTTCACTGTTGGATAAGATAGACTTACTCGTGGTGAATGAAGGCGAGGCGGATGCATTGGCTTCTGCTCTTGGCGTTACAGTTCAAAACATTTCTGTTCCCCAATTGCTCATCACCAAGGGCGTGCAAGGTGCAACACTTACCACTGATGAGGGTCTTTTTGAGCAAGCTGCTTTTTCTGTAAATGCGGTTGATACAACGGGCGCTGGCGATACGTTTTTAGGAAGTTTTCTCGCGCGTACTGATCAGGGTGATAAAGTCCAAGAAGCGCTTCGGTACGCTTCAGCAGCCAGTGCGCTTCAAGTTACGCGAACCGGTGCGGCGACTGCCATTCCTAGCCGCGGGGATGTTTTGCAATTTTTGAATGCTCAAGGATAGGCACTAATGGAAAAAGTCATCATCGATACAGATCCGGGCGTCGATGACGCTATGGCAGTTTTGTATGCTTGCATTTCGCCGGATATTGAGTTGATGGGCCTTACCAGCATTTTTGGCAATGTCACCACTGAGATCGCGACCCGAAATGCGTTGGCACTTTTGGAGCTTGCAGGTGTGAGTGCGCCTGTCGCGCGTGGAGCAGAGAAGCCACTTGTACAAGACCAACGCGAGCCGGCATGGGAGGTTCATGGCCGAGAGGGTTTTGGTGACGTACCGCCTATGTCACCCAAAAAACAAGCGGTAGAAGAGAGTGCTGCAGAGTTCATTTGTCGTGTCGTCAACGAAATTCCAGGTGAGATTATTTTGTGTCCTGTGGGTCCTCTCACCAATATTGCGCTTGCACTAAGGCACGATCCATCAATTGCGTCGAAGGTCAAAGGTGTCACCATCATGGGTGGCAGCATTGATGAAGGCGGCAATGTAACGCCATATGCAGAAGCCAATATCTGGCAAGACCCTCATGCGGCCGACGAAGTTTTTGCGGCAGATTGGCCAATCACCCTTGTTGGGCTGGATGTTACGCATCGCGTCATCTGCACGCCGGAAGATTTCAAAAGCCTAACAGATGATGCCCCGAAACTGGGTGGCTTCCTGAATGATGCCGCGCAGTTTTATTTCCAGTTTCACCGAAAGGTTGACGGGATTTATGGTTGCCATATGCACGACCCTACGGCGGTAATATCCATCCTTCATCCCGAATTGTTCGACGTTGACCACCAGCCGCTGGAGGTTATAGTCGAAGGAGAGGAAATCGGCAGAACCATTCTTTCTAGGAAGGAAGATCGACGTTCTTTTTCCGTTTTTCGTAAGGTTAATGTCGATGGTGTCCGAGAAGAATTTCTATCGATGATCAAGTCAGGGTTTTAGGACGCATGTCAGATTTCAATGTATTGGCCATTAGCTATTCTGATCCGCAAGCGGGTCAGAAGTTTGCCAAATCTTTGCATGAAACCGGCTTTGCAATCTTGAAGGATCATCCGGTAACGGAAGACAAGATTGGCCGCATGTATGATACATGGAAAACGTTCTTTGCCCGTGATGACAAACCAGATTTTGCTGTAAGAACCGGCGAGGTGCATGGCTACTATGGGTTCAAGTCTGAGAATGCTAAAGGCGCGTCGCACAAAGATCTGAAAGAGTTCTATCATATTTATGAAGACCGCCCTGTGCCGGATGGTGTTGAAGGTGAGACGCGACCTTTCCAAAGTGAGATGATCGGCATCGGCAAAACACTGCTCGGCTGGCTGGATGAGAATTCACCTGATGATATCACGGGCCAACTCTCTCAATCATTGGCTGAGATGGTCGATGGCAGCAATGATAATTTACTACGGGTTCTGCATTATCCGCCTGTGCCGGAAGATATTGTTCCGGGAGAAGTGCGTGCTGCTGAACATGAAGATATCAACCTGATCACACTATTGGTAACTGGCAGCGAGCCCGGTTTACAGGCAAAAGACAAACACGGAAATTGGCACGATGTGCCGTGTCAGGCTGGATATATTACGATCAATTCCGGTGACATGTTGTCGAAAGCCACAAAGGGATACTATCCTTCTACACCGCATAAGGTCGTCAATCCTGAAGGTCAGGAAAACCGATCACGATATTCGATGCCACTGTTCGTTCATCCGCGACCCGAAGTGCAGTTGGATGAACACCAAACCGCAGGTGAATATTTGGATGAGCGGTTGCGGGAAATCGGTCTTAAATAAGAAACTTTATTAGAGTCAGTTCAAGGGAGAGAGTATATGAAAAAGCTTATGAAATTGGCCTTGGCAGGTACCGTTGCTTTGGCAACGTCCGCTGCTGCATGGGCTGAAGATTTCAAGCCAGCCGTGATCTATGACATGGGCGGCAAGTTTGACAAATCCTTTAATGAAGGGGTTTTCAACGGCATTAAACGCTTCACCGATGAAACCGGTATTGAGGTGATGGAATTTGAAGTCACCAATGAAGCGCAGCGTGAGCAAGCGATGCAGCGTATGGTTCAGCGTGGCGCAACGCTAGTACTAGGTGTTGGGTTTGCACAAGCAGATGCGATTGACAAAGTGGCTGGTGAAAATCCGGATAAGGATTTTGCGATCATTGATGTGAGTTGGCTCGATAAGCCGAATCTTCGCCAATACGCGTTTAAAGAGCATGAAGGAAGCTATCTCGTCGGCATGGCTGCCGCGCTTGCTTCAAAAACCGGTACCGTTGGCTTTGTAGGTGGTATGGATATTCCACTCATCCGTGCATTTGCTTGCGGCTATGTGCAAGGTGCAAAGGCGGTTAATGGTGATGTCCAAATTCTCCAGAATATGACTGGCACTACGCCAGCTGCGTGGAATGATCCAGGCAAGGGTGCGGAACTCACGCAGAGCCAAATCGATCGTGGTGCGGATGTGGTTTATCAGGCCGCCGGTGGAACAGGCATTGGTGTTATTCGTGCAGCAGCCGATGCGGGTAAATTCTCCATTGGTGTGGACTCAAATCAAAACCATCTTGCACCGGGTTCCGTTCTCACTTCTATGTTGAAGCGGGTCGATGTCGCAGCGTATCAAACCATGAAAGATGCAATGTCAGGCAAGTTTGATACCGGTGTGCGCACCTTAGGCTTAGCAGAAGGTGGTGTTGGCTGGGCATTGGATGAGAACAACAAAGATCTCATCACTGATGATATGAAAGCCAAGATTGATGCAGCAAGTGCGGAGATTGTGGCAGGTAAAGTTGCGGTTCATGATTATCGCAGCGACAATACCTGCCCTGCAGGCTGACGGATAGCTTCCTTATTATGGTAAGTGAAAAAAACATGGATGGGCGCGATGGCGCCCATTCTTTTGCCCTAAGGTTGGATGGCATCAGTAAATCGTTTGGTGCTGTGCATGCCAATCGCGATATCTCGCTTGATGTAAAAGCTGGAACCATTCACGGCATTGTCGGTGAGAATGGTGCAGGCAAATCTACGTTGATGAATATCATTTTTGGTTTGCAGACGCCGGATCATGGCACCATTTCGGTTTTTGATAGCTTGAAGACCATAAGGACGAGTGCGGATGCAATCTCGTTAGGCATTGGCATGGTGCATCAACATTTTATGTTGGTTCCAAATATGAGTGTTCTGGATAATGTGATGCTTGGTTCTGAGGGCGGCTCCCTTCTTGCAGAAGGTCGTGAGCAAACGCTGGAAAGGCTTCAATCGCTTTCTAAGAATTACGGCATGGGTGTCGATCCGCATGCACTGATCGAAGATTTGCCGGTTGGCATTCGCCAGCGCGTTGAGATTATTAAAGCGATTAAGGGAGGAGCCCGCCTTCTCATTCTCGACGAGCCGACCGGCGTTCTGACACCAGGCGAAGCAGCGCAACTTTTCAATATCTTGCGTTCTTTAAGAGATGACGGAGTAACGGTCCTTTTGATTACGCACAAGCTGGAAGAGATCATGTCGATTACCGACTATGTTTCAGTCATGCGTGATGGCGAGATGGTTGCGCACCGCGAGACAACTCAAACCAATCCGGAGGAATTAGCGCGACTCATGGTCGGGCGTGATGTTTTGTTGAGTGTGGAGAAAGGCCCGGCTGATCCGAAAGAAGTAAAGCTAAGCGCTTCATCGATTAACTGTCGATCAGCCGTAGGAAATACGCTCCTCAAAAATGTTTCCTTTGATTTGCGCGCAGGCGAGATTTTAGGGGTCGCAGGTGTTGCGGGAAACGGTCAGACTGAGTTGCTGGAGATTTTGTCCGGCATGCGTGCAGCAACGAGCGGTTCTTTCACCATACTGGATCAGATTGTAAACGGGGATAGCGCTCTCTCGCCAAGTGCCATGCGTGAACTGGGCATCGCACATATTCCGGAGGACCGGCACGAGCACGGATTGGTACTCAGTTTCGAGGCTCAGGAGAATGCGATCCTTGGGTATCATCATGATGACAGATTTAAGCGCGGTCTATTCCTCAATCAGGAAGGAATTCTTGATCGCTGCAAAACTCTCATGCGTGATCATGATGTTCGCCCACCCAATCCAAATCTGAATGCCAGCAATTTCTCCGGCGGGAATCAGCAGAAAATTGTTATTGGACGCGAAGTGGATCGCGATCCTGAAATACTGCTCGTTGGTCAGCCGACGCGCGGTGTGGATGTAGGCGCGATTGAGTTCATTCACAAACAGCTGATCCGTTTGCGGGATGAGGGCTGCGCTATTCTTCTTGTCTCAGTTGAACTTGAAGAGATCCTAAGTCTCTCAGACCGTATCATGGTGATGAATGAAGGTGAGATTGTTGGGATTGTCGACCAGGCTGCCGCGTCGCAAGAGAAGATTGGCATGATGATGGCTGGCATCGAAACGGAAGCTGCAGCATGATGCCATCTTCTGATCTGCCGCGCTGGGCGGACGTTGTTCTCCTGCCGCTTTTGAATTTGTTGGCCGCCTTGGCAGTATGTGGCGTGATCATATTCTTTTTGGGCGAAAACCCGTTTACAGCTCTATGGGTTATGATTAAGGGAGCATTCTTTTATTCGGGCAGTCTCGGCTACACGCTCTACTATACGACGAATTTCATTTTTACCGGACTTGCGGTGGCAATCGCGTTTCATGCGATGATGTTCAACATCGGTGGGGAAGGACAGGCCTATATCGGCGGCCTTGGTGCAGGCTTGGTTGCGCTTTGGTTGGCGCCAGTGTTTCCCGCACTTCTGGTTATTCCACTGGCGATTGTTGCCGCTGCGCTTTTTGGAGCAGCTTGGGGGCTAATTCCGGGAATTTTACAAGCCTATCGCGGAAGCCATATCGTCATCACGACAATTATGTTCAACTTCATTGCCGGGTCAATCATGGTGTGGCTGTTGGTTGGTCCGTTGATTGAGCCGGGGCAACAATCTCCGCAGACGCCAAAGTTCGGTGAGAGCGCGCTTGTTCCAAAACTGCATGAAATCTGGGGCGGTGTGTTTTCTTTTCTGGGAAATTCTCCGCTCAATCTCTCGTTTCTTCTGGCATTGATTTGCTTGATTGGCTTTTGGTTTCTCATCTGGCGTACCAAGCTTGGTTACGAAATCCGCACTGTCGGGCAAAATCCAGAAGCCGCGCGTTATGCTGGTATCAATGTGCCGAAGATCATCGTCATTGCCATGGCGCTTTCGGGTGCATTGGCCGGTTTACTGGCAATCAATGAATTGATGGGTGTTCAACACCGTGTCGTCTTGAATTTTACATCCGGCTATGGGTTTACCGGCATCGCGGTTGCTTTGATGGGGCGCAATCATCCAGTTGGCATTTTTCTGGCAAGCTTTCTGTTTGGTGCCATTTACCAAGGTGGCGCGGAATTGGATTTTGAATTCCAAACTATCACGCGTGATATGGCGCTGCTGATGCAAGGCATGATTATCCTATTCTCCGGTGCGCTCGCCTATATGTTTAATCCATGGGTCTCGCGAGTTCTTAAACGTTGGATGACTAAGCAGGAGGCGGCGCGTGGCTGAATTTGCCTATCAGTTTCTGCTGACGCTTGATGCAACGTTTCGTCTTGCGACGCCGTTGATCCTTTGTGCAATGGCCGGGATCTTTTCAGAACGTTCCGGCATTATTGATATTTCACTTGAAGGCAAAATGTTGATGGGCGCTTTTGTTGCGGCCGCAGTGGCTTCAATGTCCGGTTCTCCGTGGCTGGGTGTGCTTGCTGCTATGTTTGCTTCTGTCATTTTGGCTGTTGTTCACGGGTTTGCCTGTATCACGCATAAGGGCAATCAGGTCGTAAGCGGATTAGCGATTAACATTCTTGCTTCTGGTTTAACCGTGACAATCGGCATTGCGCTATTCAGACAAGGGGGGCAGACGCCGCCGTTGGGAGGCACAGAGCGTTTCCGCCCGATTGAATGGTGGCTGGTTGATACTCTTGATTCGGTTCCCTTACTGGGTTCGATCTATAGAGAACTCATCAGCGGGCATAATATACTGGTTTATATCGCCTTGATACTCGTGCCCCTAAGTGCGTTTCTCCTCTATAAGACACGGTTTGGTCTCAGGCTACGTGCCGTTGGTGAAGTGCCCAAGGCAGTTGATTGTGCGGGGATTTCCGTTTCGTTCCTGCGTTACCGGGCAGTTATTCTGGCCGGTCTTTTATGCGGCATTGCGGGCGCTTACCTCTCAATCGGGCAAGGTGCCGGGTTTGTGAAAGAGATGTCTGCTGGCAAGGGATACATCGCGCTTGCTGCGGTAATTTTTGGGAAATGGCGCCCGGTTCCGGCTTTGTATGCGTGTTTGCTATTTGGCTTTCTGGAAGCAATGAGTGCGCGTTTGCAAGGTGTTGATCTTCCTCTTATTGGAGAAGCTCCAACACAGCTCATGCTAGCTCTGCCTTACATCATGGTTGTGCTCTTATTGGCGGGGTTCATAGGCAAAGCATCCCCGCCTGCAGCTATCGGTCAACCGTATTCGAAGTAGCTATTTGGTGCCGAACATCCGGTCTCCAGCGTCGCCAAGGCCTGGTACAATGTAGCCGATCTCGCTGAGATGGCTATCAACTGCCGCGGTGAAGATTGGCACGTCCGGATGTGCTTTTGAAAGTGCTTCAATGCCTTCAGGTGCTGCCAGCAGGCAAACGAACTTGATATTTTTAGCTCCTGCTTGTTTGAGGCGTGTGATTGCAGCGGAAGCAGAGTTTGATGTAGCCAGCATCGGATCAACCGCAATGACCAAACGCTCTTCGAGCTCGCTTGGCACTTTCAAATAATACTCAACCGGTTGCAGCGTGTCGTGGTCGCGATACATGCCAATATACCCCACACGGGCAGAGGGTACGAGATCAAGCATGCCGTCTAAGAGGCCATTTCCTGCGCGAAGTATTGACACGAACGCCAATTTCTTTCCGGCTAGAACAGGCGCATCCATAGGCTCAAGTGGTGTTTCTATTGCCTTTGTGGTCATAGGCAAGTCGCGTAGGACTTCATAGGTGAGGAGTGTGGATATTTCGCGTAGCAATTGACGGAAGACTGCAGACGAAGTCTCCTTTTGACGCATTAATGTGAGTTTGTGTTGAATAAGCGGGTGATCAACAACGGTTACTTGGTCGTTCATTCTTCTGCGATATCCTCGTTCCAGAGTTCGGGTTTTTCTTCGATAAATTTGGTCATCAGCGCAATGCAATCCGGGTCTTGTGCCAGTATAACTTCGACACCACGTTCCCTGAGCAAGTCCTCATTCCCGCCAAAGGTGACATTTTCACCGATCACCACACGCGGGATGCCAAACTGTATGATCGTGCCGCTGCACATCATACACGGGCTGAGCGATGTGTAGAGTGTCATACCTTTATAGCTTTTCTGACGACCTGCTTTCCTTAGGCAATCCATCTCGCCATGGGCGATTGGATCGCCTTGCTGGACTCTTTGGTTGCGGCCTTGCGCGATAAGTGTATCACCCTGCGCTAGTACAGATCCAATCGGGCATCCGCCTTCATTATAGCCCCCTAATGCCTCTTCATAAGCCAAGCGCAAAAACTTTGTGTCAGTTTCATTCATCATCATTCACCGGTTGAGTCCTGACCCTACAATCAAGGTTAGGAAGGAATTGTCAAATGCCACCTTTTCAAGTCTTGTTTGAGGCGTTAGAAGTTCATCAAATTCTATCAGGAAAATGATCTCATGAAACTTTCATCCACTCCCGAACTTGTAACCGTTTTTGGTGGCTCAGGATTTGTGGGTCGATATGTTGTGCGTGCACTGGCAAACCGTGGGTATCAGGTGCGGGTTGCATGTCGCCGCCCCGATCTTGCGGGCTTTTTGCAGCCGCTTGGGAATGTGGGCCAAATTCATTTGATGCAGGCGAACCTGCGCTATCCTGACTCCGTTGCCGCCGCTGTTCGCGGTTCCAGTGTCGTGATTAATCTTGTGGGTATCCTTGCTGAGAGCGGAAAACAAAAGTTCGATGCGGTCCAGTTTTACGGTGCAAAGGCAGTCGCGAAAGCTGCCAAAGATGCCGGCGCTAAGCTCGTCCATATGTCTGCGATAGGTGCGGATGCAGAGTCTGATTCAGGCTATGGTGAGACTAAAGGCAAAGCAGAAGACGCTGTTCGGGAAATCATCAAATCTGCCATTATTCTTCGCCCCTCTATCGTGTTTGGTCAGGAAGATGATTTCTTCAATCGATTTGGAGCGATGTCCCGCATTGCGCCAGCGCTTCCCTTGATTGGCGGTGGCTCAACCAAGTTCCAGCCGATCTATGTAGGCGATGTGGCGGAAGCTGTTGCTAAAGCTGTGGATGGAGAATTAAAGGCGGGCAAAACCTATGAGCTGGGTGGGCCGGAAGTGAAGTCGTTCCGGGAATGTCTTGAACTGCTTCTCAAAGAGGTTGGCCGTTCGAAGATGTTTATCAATTTGCCATTCTTCGCAGCAAGTGCGATCGGCAAGCTGATGGGTTGGTTGCCAGGCGCACCGATTACCTACGACCAAGTTGTGATGCTGAGAACGGATAATGTGGTCAGCGCGGAAGCTGAAAAAGCCGGTCTCACGCTTGAAGGTATAGGCATCAAACCAACACCTATGGCGGCAATCTTACCGAGTTACCTTGTCCAATATCGTCCCAATGGTCAGTTTACTGATATTAGCCGTGAAGAGGGCTAGCGCTTGAGTTTCGGGGCGAGCTTTCTCCCGGAAGGTTTGTCTGCATTTTCTGCAATTATACTCATAGGCGCCAGTTTCTTTACGTCAGGACTGACCGCAGCGGCAGGTGTTGGCGGTGGTCTGCTGATGCTGGCACTGATGACATACCTTATTCCAAT
>CALLHT010000257.1 GCA_938009335.1 uncultured Rhizobiaceae group bacterium | reverse complement strand
GCCAGAACCACACCCGGTTTCTTAACACGGCCAGATACAGACCATGATCTTGGCCCCGGATGATTTTCCTTGCCCTGAGATGCAAACCATTCAGGCCCGTTATTCAGAATGTCAGGGATCCAATATAATGTTTCCACGTTGTGGTTAAGTGTTGGACGACCAAAGACGCCAACTTCGGCGATATAAGGCGGACGATGGCGTGGAAGGCCCCGCTTTCCTTCAATGGACTCAATCATCGCGGATTCTTCACCGCAAATATAGGCACCGGCACCCCGACGCAGCTCAAAGAAGCCTTTCGCGCAAACACCAGCTGCTTCCAACGCCGCAATTTCTTTTCTAAGGATTTCCAGCACCGCCGGATATTCATCGCGCATATACACATAGACGCGTTCCGCTTCGACGAAATGTGCTGCAATCAGCGCACCTTCAAACATCGCATGTGGATTGCGTTCGAGGTAATAGCGGTCTTTAAACGTGCCAGGCTCACCCTCATCGCCATTAATGGTCATCAAACGTGGCGCATCATAACCGCGAACGAACTTCCATTTCATATGAGACGGGAAACCAGCACCACCAAGACCGCGAAGACCAGAATCTTTGAGAATATCCAGAACACCATCAAAATCGATGCTGCCTGATTTCACCGTCTCCCAAGCTACGTACCCGCCATCAGATTTGTACGCCGCCAAATCTTTGTAGTCAGGCGCATTTGCCGGAATGTCTTTGTTTGTTTCCGCAGAAGCAGCAAGTGCCAACAGTTCTTCGACACTCGTGTTACCTACTTCTTTGTCGCCAACCCGCGCTGCCGGCGCAACATCACAACCGCCCATGCAAGGCGCCCGCATGATGCGAACCTTTTCGGGGTCAGCGCCCGATTCAAGTTCAGAAATCAGCGTTTCGGCCCCTGCCATCATGCATGACAGAGAATCACACACACGAATGGTAACAGGTGCAGGCTTTGGTTCACCCTCTTTGACAATGTCAAAATGATCGTAAAACGACGCAACTTCATACACTTCCGCCATGGAAATTTTCATGACCTCGGCCAGAGCGCGCATATGCTTTGCTTCAAGACAGCCGAAACTGTCCTGAATTTTATGTAGATGCTCAATCAGAAGATCACGAGCGCGAGACGCATCGCCCAAAAGGGCCTCAACTTCAGCAAGAGCCGCCTCGTCTAGTTGGCGACCCTTTGTCTGATGTGATTTGCGGTTACCCCGCCCCTGCTTTTTAGGGTCGAAATGCTGGTTCATGTCAGGCTCCTTAAGAGCTTTGGTCGGGGTTTATTCCTTAGAATAGACCCTGAACGTCACCATTGTCATCAAGCATGATAGCTTCCGCAGAAGGCACCTTCGGCAATCCAGGCATGGTCATGATCTCACCGCAAATGGCAACAACAAAGCCAGCACCGGCAGAAAGACGCACTTCACGCACTGGCAATGAGTGGTCAGTTGGTGCACCGCGAAGGTTTGGATCTGTTGAGAACGAATACTGCGTCTTCGCCATACAGACCGGCAGCTTTCCGTAGCCTTGCTCTTCCCACTGCTTGAGTTGATCGCGGATTTTCTTATCCGCAAGAACTTCATCCGCTCGGTAGATTTCTTTCGCAATCGTTTCAATCTTGCTGAATAGGCTCAGGTCATCGCCATACAATGGAGCGTATTGCGCCTGACCGCCTTCGATGATCTCAACAACTTTGTTTGCAAGATCCTCAGTGCCTTTAGAACCATTTGCCCAATGCTTACAGAGGATCGCTTCTGTACCTTGACTTGCAACGTAAGCTTTAACAGCCTCAACTTCAGCATCCGTATCTGTCACGAAGTGGTTGATCGCAACAACAGCTGGCACACCGAACTTTTTCATGTTCGCAATGTGACGGCCTAGGTTATCACAACCCTTGTTCACTGCATCCACGTTCTCATTATTGAGATCAGCTTTTGCCACGCCACCGTTCATCTTCATTGCGCGAACCGTTGCAACAATCACAACTGCTTCTGGAGCAATACCTGCCTTGCGGCATTTGATGTTCATAAACTTCTCAGCACCAAGGTCGGCACCAAAACCTGCTTCCGTGACAACATAGTCTGCAAGCTTGAGCGCAGTCTTAGTTGCGACGACCGAGTTACAACCATGAGCAATGTTAGCGAATGGACCGCCATGCACGAATGCAGGGTTGTTCTCAAGTGTCTGAACGAGGTTAGGCTGCATTGCCTGCTGAAGAAGAACCGTCATCGCGCCATCAGCTTTGATGTCACGGCAGTAAACCGGCGAACGATCACGACGATAAGCAACAATAATGTCACCAAGACGTTTTTTCAGGTCATCAAGGTCAGTCGCAAGACAAAGAATAGCCATCACTTCAGATGCAACGGTAATATCAAAACCAGCTTCGCGTGGGAAACCATTGGCAACACCGCCGAGCGAGGCTGTGATTGTTCGAAGCGCACGATCGTTCATATCCATCACGCGTCGCCAAACAACACGGCGTGTGTCGATTTCAAGCTCGTTGCCCCAATAGATGTGATTGTCGATCATTGCCGACAAAAGGTTATGTGCAGACGTGATCGCGTGGAAGTCACCCGTAAAGTGCAGGTTCATTTCTTCCATTGGAACAACCTGAGCGTAACCACCACCAGCAGCCCCACCCTTCATACCGAAACATGGACCAAGGGACGCTTCGCGAATACAAATCGCTGCTTTCTTTCCGATTGCGTTCAAGCCATCACCAAGACCAACCGTTGTGGTCGTCTTACCTTCACCGGCTGGTGTTGGATTGATTGCGGTAACAAGAATAAGCTTGCCGTCTTTGTTGCCCTGAACAGACTTGATAAAGTCTTCAGAAACTTTTGCCTTATCGTGGCCAAACGGAAGCAGGCTATCACTGTCGATACCCAGCTTTGCACCGATTTCTTGAATTGGTTTTTTGTTCGCTTCGCGAGCAATTTCGATATCTGATTTCACTGCCATGTCTTCCTCCGACTGAATCAACGATATATTTACAAGATGATAAGTTGGGGGAAAGCTCCTGCCTGCGACTTACCTAAATGCACAGGCGACCAAGTGACCTCAGTCTGCGTTTCCTACCGGGAACTCTGTCCGGTTTGCGTCATGATATTTTCAAGCAAAATTTCATGCAAGCTTTAATCATCTTACAGGACATATTTTATGGGTCCAGTTTAAACTAATATTCGGACAGATTGGCCAAAAAAAAAGGCCCGCGATTAACGGGCCTTCAAATTCAGAAAATTAAGAATGCCGATTATGCGTTGACCGCATCCTTAAGCGCCTTACCGGCCTTAAACTTCGGAGCCTTAGAAGCGGCGACATTGATGGTTTCACCAGTTCTTGGGTTGCGAGCTGTGGTTGCTTTGCGGTCTGCAACGACAAAGTTGCCAAAACCCAAAATCCGGACTTCATCACCTTTAGCAAGGCAATTTGTAACTGTGCTCAAAACTGCTTCAACTGCATCGCCAGCCTGTTGTTTAGACATTTCACATTGGTCCGCCACTGCTGAAATAAGTTCGTTCTTATTCATATTGCATCCTTCCTCATTATTAATGCCGACTCACTCTAGTCTCATAAATTGTCCTATCTTCAGCATCCATTTACAACTAAAAAACGTCCATAAATGGCTGAAAACAGGGGTTTTGAGCGGAAATGCCGACCTAAAACAAATCTTTTTCAAGTGATTCCAAGAGTTAACAAAAAAACGCATAAGAAAAGCCCGGATTAATCCGGACTTTTTGAATAGAAAAATTGGATGCGGCTTAGTGCGCTACACCAGTTCCCTCACCAGTTTGCGGGGCAAACAACTCGCGGCGAGCACGCTCTGCGTCTTCAGCAGTCCACTCAATCGCAGCAGGTTTCTCAACTAAAGCGTGCTCAAGAACCTCATCCATTCTAGATACTGGAATAATCTCCATTTCGTTTTTCACGTTATCTGGAATATCCGGCAGATCTTTTGCATTCTCTTCCGGGATCAGAACCTTTTTGATGCCACCGCGTAGCGCAGCCAAAAGTTTTTCCTTTAAACCACCAATCGGAAGCACACGACCGCGAAGCGTGATTTCTCCAGTCATCGCAACATCTCCGCGCACCTTAATACCGGTCATGACGGATACGATGGAAGTGACCATAGCGACGCCAGCGGAAGGACCATCTTTTGGAGTAGCCCCTTCCGGCACATGAACGTGAGTATCTGTGCGGTCGAACACCGGCGGTTCGATGCCAAAGTCAACGGAACGGGAGCGCACGTAAGATGCCGCAGCAGAAATTGATTCTTTCATCACTTCCTTAAGATTACCAGTTACCGTCATCCTGCCCTTACCTGGCATATTGACGGCCTCAATAGTCAGCAGCTCACCGCCAACTTCAGTCCAAGCAAGTCCGGTCACGACACCGAGCTTGTCTTCAAGTTCAATCTCTGAATGACGGAACTTAGGAACGCCAAGGTAATCGTCGAGGTTTTTAGGCGTGACTTTAACAGTCTTGCGCTTGCCTTTCATGATCTCTGTAACCGCTTTACGCGCCAAAGACATCAGTTCACGTTCAAGGTTACGAACACCTGCTTCGCGCGTGTATTTCTGAATGACAGCCCGGATCGTCTCATCGCCAACCGTAAATTCTTTCGGCTGCAATGCATGATCTTTGATCGCCTTCGGCAACAGGTGACGCTTGGCAATCTCAAGTTTCTCATCCTCGGTGTAACCGGCGATACGAATAATCTCCATTCGGTCCATCAAAGGACCCGGAATGTTCAACGTGTTCGCAGTCGTGATGAACATCACGTTTGAAAGATCGTAATCAACCTCCAGATAGTGATCCGAAAACGAGTTGTTCTGCTCAGGATCCAACACTTCCAAAAGCGCAGAGGAAGGATCGCCCCGGAAATCCATGCCCATCTTGTCGATCTCATCCAACAAGAAAAGCGGGTTGGCCTTCTTGGCCTTTTTCATAGACTGGATAATTTTGCCCGGCATAGAGCCGATATACGTACGACGGTGACCACGAATTTCAGATTCGTCGCGAACGCCGCCCAGCGCCATGCGCACAAATTCTCTGCCCGTCGCCTTTGCGATTGATTTACCGAGCGATGTCTTACCAACACCCGGAGGTCCGACGAGACAAAGGATAGGGCCACGAATCTTCTTCGCACGAGACTGCACAGCCAGATATTCGATAATCCGCTCTTTGACCTTCTCTAGGCCGAAATGATCATTATCAAGAACCTCTTCGGCCTTGCCCAAATCAGTTTTGATCGCAGAGCGTTTGCCCCAAGGGATACCCAACAACCAGTCAAGATAGTTCCGAACGACAGTCGCTTCAGCTGACATAGGGCTCATCTGACGAAGTTTCTTAAACTCAGCCTCAGCCTTTTCTTTGGCTTCCTTCGAGAGCTTGGTTTTGTTGATGCGCTCTTCTATCTCTTGCAGATCGTCCTTACCGTCTTCGCCCTCACCTAGCTCCTTCTGGATCGCTTTCATCTGCTCATTGAGATAATATTCGCGCTGGGTTTTCTCCATCTGACGTTTAACGCGCCCGCGGATACGCTTCTCAACCTGAAGAACTGAAACCTCACTCTCCATAAGGCCCATCACGTGCTCTAGACGATCCTTCACACTGAAGATTGCAAGAATTTCCTGCTTTTCGGCAATCTTAATCGCAAGATGAGACGCAATCGTATCTGCAAGCTTGGAATACTCGTCGATCTGCTGAATTGAACTAACGACTTCAGGTGATATTTTTTTATTGAGCTTCACATAATTGTCGAAGTCGCTCACGGCAGAACGAGCCAACGCCTCAAGTTCAACCGGATCATCATCTTGATCGTCGATAATGTCTGCAACCGCTTCGAAATAGTCATCGCGAGCCGTGAACTTCCGCACGCGGGCGCGCGAAACACCTTCCACCAGAACTTTAACGGTGCCATCGGGTAATTTCAGCAATTGTAAAACAGATGCTACTGTACCGATATCGTAAAGCGCCTCAGGTGCCGGATCGTCATCACTGGCGTTTTTCTGAGTGAACAAAAGGATCTGGCGGTCAGAATTCATAACCTCTTCAAGCGCCGCAATAGATTTTTCACGCCCAACAAAGAGCGGAACAATCATATGCGGAAAAACTACGATATCCCGAAGAGGTAGCAATGGCATAATATCGCCAGCGCCAAACTCGATCTCACCAGTTCTTTTATCACTCATAACTTTTAAATCCCTTCGAGCGGGCAACCCACCCGCGATTCTGTGATTTTAGCGATCATGAAGCCCAAGGAACACCGGTTTTCTCAGTTATACCTAATTCTCTGACTACGGCCTCACACACCGTCGGGCACATCGTTTCTGCTAATGGTATTTGGGGTTCCTATGCACGCCCTTCAAGGACAAACACTGCTGAAACAAAAATAAGTGACAAACGCACAAAAAAGGCCGCTCAAAAGCGGCCTTTTCAATTCTGTATAGCAGATAATTTACGCGCTGGCTTCTTTCTCTTCTTCTTTATCAGAGTAGATATACAGTGGACGTGCATTGCCATCGACAACCTCATCAGAGATCACCACTTCTTCCACACCTTCCAGTGCAGGCAAATCAAACATCGTATCTAGTAGAATGCCTTCTAAGATAGAACGCAAACCGCGGGCGCCCGTTTTACGAACAATTGCACGCTTTGCGACTGCATTAAGAGCATCCTCGTGGAAGCTCAACTTAACGTCTTCAAGCTCAAATAGGCGTTGATACTGCTTTACCAGCGCATTTTTTGGTTCTGTCAAAATCTGCACCAAAGCATCTTCATCCAGGTCTTCCAAAGTAGCCAAAACAGGGACACGACCGATGAATTCAGGAATCAAGCCAAATTTAGTGAGGTCTTCCGGCTCTACGCCGCGAAGCACATCACCCGTGCGACGGTCATCCGGTGACTCAACATGCGCACCGAACCCAATTGATGTTTTTTGGCCTCTGTCAGAGATGATCTTTTCAAGCCCCGCAAAAGCGCCGCCACAAACAAACAACATGTTCGTTGTGTCAACTTGCAGGAATTCCTGCTGCGGATGCTTACGGCCACCTTGTGGAGGAACAGAAGCAACCGTACCTTCCATGATTTTCAAGAGAGCCTGCTGAACGCCCTCGCCCGATACGTCACGGGTAATCGAAGGATTGTCGGACTTGCGGGAAATTTTGTCGACCTCGTCAATATAAACAATACCACGTTGAGCGCGTTCGACGTTGTAGTCTGAAGCCTGCAGCAGTTTG
>CALLHT010000256.1 GCA_938009335.1 uncultured Rhizobiaceae group bacterium | reverse complement strand
ATGGTCACCGGCAATTTTGCCATGTTGGCAGGCGTTGACCCGCATGAGGTGCATGAATGGTATTTAGCTGTTTATGCAGATGCTTATGAGTGGGTGGAACTTCCCAATACGCTTGGCATGAGCCAGTTTGGAGACGGCGGGTTGCTTGGCTCTAAGCCGTATGCGGCCAGTGGAAATTACATCAACAAAATGTCTGACTATTGCAAGCACTGTAAGTTTGACGTCAAACAAAAAACCGGCAGCGAAGCCTGCCCGTTCAACGCGCTTTACTGGGATTTTCTTATCCGGAATCAGGAAAAATTATCCGGCAATCCGCGCTTGGGCCAGGTTTATAGAACCTGGAATAAAATGGATGAGATGAAACGAAATGAGTATTTGGCGAGCGCTGAGGCGTTTTTGGAAACACTGGAATGACGAAGTCTCTCGTATTCACTTTTTTGAAAGTCTGTTGAAATCTCTAGTGACTCCAGCCTGACGTATGGTAAAGACCGCAAGAACCTGGTCTGACCAGCAATTCAAACAGGGTAATGAGCATGCATCGATTTCTGAAACTTTTTACAGCCATTGTGTTTGGATTGGTGTTTGCTACGCATGCTCATGCATTCACGCTGAAAAAGACACTCACCAAAGGCGAGTTCACTTATCAGGGCGTGACAGTAAACCCTGCGCCCCTTGCAAACGCATATAAAGCCAACCGTCACAAAGGCTTTTGGACTTCCAAAAAAGGCTTGTTTGGGATCAATCGCAACTTTACGAAAGATGGTAACGCCCTACTGCAAACCGTGGCAGCGATCGGCAATGAAGGCCTCGTACCGTCTGACTATCTAAGCCCTGAACTGGCGGGCTTGAAAAAGCTTCCGCTCAAAGAACTAGACCAGATTGAGCTATATATGACCGCCGGGTTCTTGAAGCTTGCCCGCGATTTGCATGTTGGCGTCATCGGTAAAGCTTCTTTGCCGGAAGATATTGTTAAAGCCGATAAGAACTTTGATCCTAATGCAGTTCTCGAGAGCCTACGCAAAAACGGCTTGAAACGCACGTTGAGTATATTGCGTCCGCAACATCCGCAATATGATGCGCTTCGCAAAGCAATGGAAAGAACCAATGACCCCGCTCAGCGGCAAATCATTGCGGCAAACATGGAACGCTGGCGCTGGCTGCCGCAAGATCTTGGCAAAAACCACATCCTCGTAAACCAACCGGCTTACAAGATGTTCATCTTTAAAGACGGTAGGATTGCTGATGAACGCAAAGTCATCATCGGGAAAACAGAATTCGCCACTCCTCAGTTCAGTCACAAGATGAGCTATGTCGAATTCAACCCGGAGTGGAACGTTCCGCCTTCGATTGCGGTACGCGAATATCTGCCAAAGCTTTTGAAAAACTCGAACTATCTAAAACGCGTCGGTTACACGATTTATGATGGTTGGGGTGCCAAGGCAAAAGAACTTGATGGTCGCAAAATCAAATGGTCAAAAATAGACAAAGATAACCCAAACCGCTTTCCATATCGTATTGTTCAGGGCTCTGGACCTAAAAATGCGCTTGGCAAAGTGAAGTTTATGTTCCCGAATGATTTTGACATTTACCTGCATGACACGCCAGCAAAGAAGCTTTTCAAATCTGAAAACCGAGCGTTCTCTCATGGCTGTATACGCGTTCATAATCCACTGGATTTTGCCAAGAAAGTATTCGAGATTTCTGGCGGACTTTCTCCGGCAAAAATTGACGGTCTGATTAAAAAGGGTGACCGAACACAAGTGCGATTGAAAAATAAGATGCCAGTTCATCTCTCTTATTTTACCGCTTGGGCGGAAACTGGTGGAAACGTGTCTTTTCTAACCGATGTATACAATCGGGACCGTGCAATCTTCGCGCAGTTGCGATAAGAAAAGGGTCATGACGACCCTAACCATAAAACGACCTGACGACTGGCACCTGCATCTTCGCGATGGCGATATGCTAAAAGGTGTCCTACCCTATTCCGCAAAAGACTTTGCGCGTGCGATCATCATGCCCAATCTGGTGCCGCCGGTGGTTACAACCAGTGACGCTAAAGCCTATCGTGAGCGCATCATGTCTGCACTTCCAGAAGGAATGTCTTTTGAACCGCTCATGGTTTTGTATCTGACAGAGGATACGGACCCCGCTGATGTGGAGGCAGGCTTCAAGTCTGGCCTGATTACTTCGCTTAAGCTTTATCCTGCAGGTGCCACGACCAATTCTCAATCCGGTGTACGCGACTTTGACAAAGTGCAAGGCGTGCTGGAGAAGATGGCCGAGATCGGCATGCCGCTTTGCATGCATGGGGAAGTCACCGATGGTGATATTGATATCTTTGACCGCGAGGCTGTATTCATCGATCGTGTGCTGGATCCGCTACGTAAACGCAATCCTGAACTACGAGTGGTAATGGAACATCTGACAACCAAGCAAGGGGTTGATTATGCGCGTTCCGGTGGAGACAACCTCGGCGCAACCATCACCACACATCACCTCATCATTAATCGCAATGCAATATTGGCTGGGGGCATTAAACCTCACTACTACTGCTTGCCGGTAGCCAAACGCGAAGAACACCGTCTTGCGTTAAGGGAAGCCGCAACATCGGGTGACCCGACCTTTTTCATCGGAACAGACTCCGCGCCTCATACAGATGAATTAAAAGAACATGCTTGCGGGTGTGCGGGTTGCTTTACAGCCATCAACACAATGAGCTTGCTGGCCCATGTGTTTGAGGAAGAAGGCAAACTGGAAAACCTCGAAGCATTTGCATCACTCAATGGGCCGCAGTTTTATGGATTAGAACCAAACAACGAGACCATGACTCTGGTCAAGCAGGATGCAGTCGTTGACTATCCGGCAAAAATTGAAACAGTTGCCGGTCCAGTTACCGTTTTTGATCCTATGTTTGATGTGAAGTGGGCAGTTCAATAGGCCCTTTATCTTGACCTCAAAAAGCAATCTACGCGGCATTATATACATGCTGCTTTCTATGGTTGCGTTTGCGCTTGCCGATACGTTGGTGAAACTCGCTTCGACCGTCCTGTCGCCACCACAAGTGATGTTCTATCTTATGTCCGGTGGGTTAATCCTGTTTGCTCTACTGACCCTTTGGGAGCGCGAGCAGTTCTTCAACAAAAACGCTTTCGCTCCTGTTGTCATGATCCGCTATGTAGCCGAACTGGTTGGTATGGTCGGCATGATCAAGGCGCTTTCACTCGTGCCTCTTTCAATTGTTGGCGCTGTCACACAAGCGGCACCTCTGTTAGTGGCGGTGGGCGCTGTTATTTTCCTGGGAGAGCGGGTTAGCTGGCGGCGCTGGACTTCCATCGCCATCGGATTTCTTGGCGTATTAATCATCATTCGACCTGGGGTCGCTGGATTTGATGTTTCCGTCCTTTGGGCAGTCCTTGCGATGCTCGGGCTTGCGGTGCGGGATTTAACAACGCGGATAATCCCTCAGGATATCGGTTCCGCAACACTGGCGACCTATACCATGATGGTTGCCGTTCCCTTTGCGATTGGCTGGACGTTTGTTGAAGGCGAGGCTCTCTTCCCACCTGATCTCAATTGGGCAATCCTGATCCCCATGTCCTGCCTCGGCTCACTGGGCTACGTGCTGTTGATCAAGTCGATCCGAATGGCGGAGGTTTCGGTTGTCACGCCATTTCGCTATTCGCGTATCCTAATTCTAATTGCGTTGGGCGTTGTGGTGTTCGGAGAACGACCCGATGTCTGGACCCTGCTCGGCGCAGCGCTGGTGATTGTTTCCGGTGTTTATATTTTGTGGCGCGAACGGCAGGTGAACCACTCTGCCTAAAACCGGTCCCGCATCGCATACCATGTCAGTGCAAGTGGCAGAAGCGGCCAGCGTAATGCTGCGCCTCCGGGGAACTTTGGTGTTGGCAATTTGCTCATTATATCAAACTTGGCCATTTGGCCATTCACCGCTTCCGAGGCAATTTTTCCAGCCATCGTTGCCATATGAACGCCTGAGCCAGAATAGCCGGAAATATTGATCACACCATCGGAGCGAAATTCAAAATGCGGGAGACGGTTCATGGTAATTGCCAATGTCCCTCCCCAGGCATAATCGATACGCACGTCTTTCAGATGCGGATAGATTTGCAACATCGGCTTGGTAACCGTTGCCTTGATGTCTTTCGGGAATTTGTAAGTGTAATTCTCACCACCGCCAAAGAGCAGGCGATTGTCTTCGGAGATACGAAAATAGTTCACCACAAAGCGAGAATCATGCACGCATTCACCATCGCGAATGAGCGCTTTGCAGGTTGCATCATCCAGCGGTTCGGTTGCGACGATGAAATTATTGATTGGCATCACTCGGTCCGCGACCTGTTTGTCGAGATTCCCGAGATACCCGTTGGTTGCAAGAATGACGTGTTTAGCGAAAATCTCAGCCTTGTCTGTTCTCACTTTGCACGGCTTGCCACCTTCAAACGAAGTCACACGGCTCAGCTCAAAAATTTCTGCACCTGCATCAATGGCCGCTTGCGCCAAACCTCGCGCATAATTCAGCGGGTGTAGGTGGCCGGTATGTGTATCGAGAATACCAGCGGAGTAATCATCTGATCCAACCTTCTCGCTCATTTCCTCCGGCGACAAAAATTGCATGGTCTCGTAACCATATTTCTCGCGCATATGCTCAACTTCAATAGGCCCGTATTTGTCATACCGTTTCTTGTGATAGGCCTCGATAGAGCCGGACTTATACGCGCACTCAATCTTATGCTTTTTGATCAACAACCGAACGAGATCAGCTGCATCAACGCCGATCTGAAATGCTTCCTTGGCAAGCGTATCTCCGACCAGATCTTCGAGTTCTTCCTGCCCGATGCGCTGGCCAGACCCAACCTGCCCGCCATTGCGACCTGATGCCCCCCAGCCCACGCGCTGCGCATCCAGCACACAGACCTTGTAGCCTAGTTCAGACAGATGAAGCGCGGAAGAAAGCCCGGCAAAACCTGCGCCAACGATGCAGACATCGTACGTCATTGAACCTTCGGCTTGTGGCAATTCTGGAAACGGATTGGCCGATGCCGCATACCAACTTGGCGCATGTTGGCCGAGTGTATCGTTGATATCTAAGAGCGACTGTCCCAATTGAACCTATACGTTAAGCAACAAATGCTCACGCTCCCAAGGACTGATCACCTTCATGAACTCATCGTGTTCTGATTGTTTGATCGCCGCAAAAATATCAACAAATTCCGGCCCCAGCACTCGCTTGAGATCATAGTCCTCTTTGAGCGAATCCACCGCGCCCAGAAGGCTGAACGGCAAATCACGGCTGCGATGTTCAAACTCTATGGTCGCTTCTTTGCGTGGACGGATTTTCTTGGTCATGCCGAGATAACCTGTCGCCAGCGAGGCAGCGATTGCAAGATACGGGTTTGCATCTGCGCCAATGACACGGTTCTCCACCCGGCGGGCTGCAGGCGAAGAACGTGGCGCACGGAGACCCGCTGAGCGATTGTCATAGGCCCATTCAAGGTTCACAGGCGCTGACCAGTTCGGTACCAGACGACGATAGGAATTCACGTAAGGTGCTGCAAAGGCACAGGCATTATACATGTAAGTCTGCTGCCCACCGATAAAGTAGTAAAACAAGTTCGAAGGCGAACCATCTTTGTTTGAGAATACATTCTTGCCCGTCTTCGCACTCACCACACTCTGGTGAATATGCATTGCGCTGCCCGGTTGATCTTCCATCGGCTTTGCCATGAACGTCGCGTGGATTCCGCATTTCAAGGCAGCCTCCCTAATGAGGCGCTTATATAGGAAAACTTCATCCGCAAGCTTTAGCGGATCGCCGTGCATCAGATTGATCTCAAGCTGAGCTGCTCCGGATTCTTGAATGATTGTATCAATCTCAAGATTCTGAGCTTCCGCATAATCATAAATATGCTCAATTACGCGTTCATGTTCATCAACAGCCGAAAGCGAATACGCCTGATTGGATAGACTTTGTCTGCCGGAACGACCGACAGGCGGCTCAAGCGGCTGATCAGGGTCTGTATTTGGTTTGGTTAGGTAAAATTCGATCTCCGGCGAGACGACTGGCACCCAACCTTTTTTCCGATAGAGATTGATGACTTTTTTCAGCACATGGCGCGGGGCGTACCAAATCGGATCGCCATTTCGATCATAGGCATCATGTATAATCTGAATGGAAGGATCGCTTGCCCAGGGAACGGCTCGCGCAGTTGAAATATCCGGCTGAAGATAGATATCCGCATCCACGTCGTAGCCTTCACACTCGATATCAGGATACTCACCCGTAATCGTCGCCATAAAGAGCGAGATCGGCAATCGGATTTCCGACTCTTTGATGTACTTTGAAGCAGGCATCACTTTGCCGCGCGCAACCCCTGCCATGTCGGGTGTTACGCATTCGACCTCGTCAACACGGTGTTTGCGGAGCCAATCGTTCAATTCGGAAAGGGTGTCGTTGTCCAGTTCCGGTGAGATATTCAAGCCTATCTCGGGCTTTAGCTTAGACATGTTACCTCTGTCTTATACGGTCCTTAAGCACCAGCCCAAATCACGGTCTGGCACCTCTATATGGAAGTTTTCTTCCTCGGCATATTTTGCCCGAAGATACATATCCATAAACTCGTTACCAAACCATTCTCTGAAAAACTCTGATTTGTCAAAAGCAGTTAGGGCTTCACGCCAGCGCGTTGGCAATTGCTCGCCTTTGTGCGGTGCTTCGCCCTCAATGGTTTCGGGACCTGGATCACTCTGATTGGAAAGGCCATGATGAACGCCTGCCAGAACAGCAGCCGTCAACAAATATGGGTTTACGTCAGCCCCCGCGATGCGGTGTTCCACGCGTTTGTCTTTATCACCCGAGATCGGGATACGAAGCGATACAAGTCTGTGGTTTCTCCCCCAATTCGCAGCATTTGGTGACCATCCGGCTTTTTGATAGCGGCGATAGGAATTGGCGTAAGGCGCGCACGCAGCCATGGATTGTCCCATCGTTTCCATCAATCCGCCGATTGCATAAATGAGTTTGCCTTCATCCTGGCCAAATATATTGTTCCCGTCTCTGTCCAATATGCTGACGTGAATATGGCATCCGCTGCCGCCACTTGTTGAAAGAGGCATGGCCATGAAACTTGCCAATTGCCCATTGGCAATCGCAACATTTCGGATTGCCTGTTTCAGCATGATGAAATCACGGCAATGTGCAGTAATATCGCCGGAATGATTGAGATTGGCCTCGAACTGGCTATCGCCATATTCACAGAGCACTGAAGTCAGTGGGATGTCTTGGGCCGTGGCAACCTCTTTCACCTGATTGAGAAACCCCTGCACATCGCGCAACGGTTCAAGCGCATAAACCTGCGGTCCTTCAAACGCAGGCCAGCCATTTTCAGGCTGAAGCGGCTCAGGCGGGTTTTTGCTCGGGTCGAGAAGATAAAATTCACCTTCCAATGCGACAACCGGAAACAAACCATCGTCATTCAATCGCTTAATTACATTCTCCAGCACGGTAACCGGGTCCAATGCACTATCGTTTCCATGTGAATCCGTTGCGCGCAACATTACTTGAGCGGTGGGTACTTTTGCCCATGGCACCGCTCGCAGTGAGCCTTCAATAACGCGATAGGTTATATCTGGATCGCCCATCAAAGGTGGTTGCAGCAGCTCTTGCGGAGTTTCCCCCCGCACATCGCAAAACATCAACGAGATGGGCAGATTGGCGCCTTTTTCATAGAGCTTTTCCAATCCGTCGCCCGGAAACTGTTTCCCGCGCAGGATACCATTCGAATCCGCAATCAACACGTCGATTGATTGAGGAGCAGGATTATTTTCAAGATAGGCTTTTATATCTGGATGCATATTAAGCTCAGTGGTTAGGAAACCTGTTCCCATGTTTCATCCAGCGTTTTGCGGACTTTGGTCACAAGCTCTTCCAATTCATCATCCGTGATAATGAGTGGTGGCGACATAACCATGGAGTCGCGCACCGCACGCATGACCAAACCATTCTTGAACGAGATATCGCGGCATAAGGCACCCACTTCACCGTAATTGTCAAAACGCTTGCGTGAAGGCTTTTCCGGCACCAATTCAATCGCTGCCAAAAGCCCGCGTGTACGAACTTCCCCAACAATCGGATGATCTGCAAGCGTTGCAAGTTTCTCCGCAAATAATGGAGCCGTATGCTCACGGGTGCGGGTGATCAAATCTTCGCGCTCAATGATTTCGATATTTTTCAACGCTGCTGCACAACACGCGGGATGACCCGAATAGGTATATCCGTGCACAAATTCACCTGCTGTTGCGAACATCTCCTGCGCCCGCGCTTCAGAAAACGCTACAGCTCCGATTGGTAAGTACGCCGATGAGAGGCCCTTCGCCATGGAAATCATATCCGGTTCGATATCATAGTGGATAGAACCAAACCATTCGCCGGTACGCCCAAAGCCGCAAATCACTTCGTCCGCAATCAGAAGAATATCCCGCTCCTTACAGATGCGTTTGATTTCAGGCCAATAGGATTCGGAAGGAATGATCACCCCGCCTGCACCTTGAATGGGCTCTGCCATAAAGGCTGCGACACGATCCTCGCCCAAACGGTCGATCTCCTCTTCAAGTGCGCGAGCACGCATAAGGCCAAACTCTTCCGGGTCCATATCGCCACCTTCATCAAACCAATATGGCTGATCAATTTGGACAATATCGGGAATGTGAGGGCCACCCTGATCGTGCATTGCGCTCATGCCACCCAAGGCAACGCCAGCAAATGTAGAGCCATGATATGCGTTCTTGCGCGTGATCATCACAGTCTTTTCAGGCTTGCCTTTTGCCGCCCAATAGGTGCGCGCGATACGAAGAACCGTATCGTTGGAATCAGAACCGGACGTGTTAAAGAATATTCGGTTGAGATCGCCCGGAGTGATGGAAGCAATTTTTTCCGCCAACGCTGCAACCGGGGCGTGAGTGGACTTGAAGAATGTGTTGTAATACGGAAGTTCTTTCATCTGAGCGGCTGCGGCATCAGAAATCTCATCACGCCCATAACCAACATTCACGCACCAAAGTCCTGCCATCCCGTCGAGAACCTTGTTGCCATTGGAATCCCAAATGTGGCTTCCCTTGGCAGACGTGATAAGACGCAAATCGTCCATACCCAAGTCTGCGGTATCCATAAACGGATGCCAATGATGCGCTAGATCGGTCTTTTTGATGGTCTCTGCATCTGGGAAGTTAGGTTTATCGCCCATGAGAGAAGCTCCTGTCTGATTTGCAGGCACGTTCTCGCATATCTGTGAGAATGGCAACCCGTATTTTCCGGTATCGTCAGTAGAAATGCTATCTTGCAAATTTGTGCCGAAACAGTAGAGTTTGGAGCGGAGAAACAAAATCCCGGAAAAGGGATATAACGGTGAGGAAAATCATGAAGCTTAAAACCATTCTAATGGCCACTGCTGCATTGGCGATCGCAACTCCTGCTGCTGCGGAGGGCGAGCTAAACATTTACAACTGGTCTGACTACATTGCGGAAGACACGATCAAGAAGTTTGAGGAAAAGACCGGCATCAAAGTCACATATGATGTGTTTGATTCAAACGAAGTGCTGGAAGCAAAATTGCTGGCTGGTTCTTCAGGTTATGATCTTGTAGTGCCGTCTGCCTCTTTCATGGCCCGCCAAATTCAGGCCGGTGTATTCCAGAAGCTCGATAAATCCAAGCTTCC
>CALLHT010000255.1 GCA_938009335.1 uncultured Rhizobiaceae group bacterium | reverse complement strand
AGCATATCCTGCGCATCTTCTGTCCAGCGAGAACCACCAGCAACAATTATTGGTGACCTTGCGTTCTCAAGTTTGTTTACGAGCTGCTCCAAAGCGCCAAGCGTTGGCGCAGGCTCAGCCACCTCGACCCTAGGCCCGGGCGCAGCTTCAACCGCATCCCTCAACATATCTTCTGGTAGCGCGAGCACAACAGGTCCTGGTCGTCCGCTCATGGCCACATGCCAAGCATGAGAGATGATTTCCGGAATACGTTCCGGGCGATCAATTTCTTCAACCCATTTTGCGATTGAGCCAAACACCGCTCGATAGTCCATCTCTTGGAACGCTTCACGGCCCCGCATATCGCGCGCAATCTGCCCAACAAACAAAACCATAGGTGTGGAATCTTGTGCTGCGATATGAACACCTGCGGCGGCATTCGTAGCTCCAGGGCCTCGAGTAACCATGCACACGCCGGGCCGACCGGTCATCTTGCCATCAGCTTCAGCCATGATTGCAGCCCCACCTTCATGTCGGGCAACAACGGTTTCGATGGGCGAATCAAATAAAGCATCTAATACAGCCAGATAGCTTTCACCCGGCACGCAAAAGACACGCTCCACCCCTTGCTCTTCAAGGCAGTTTTTGATCAAAAAGCCTGCATTTTTGTCATTCATTGCAAAAACCTGCCAAATTACCAATCAACCCGTGCAAAAACCAATCGTTTTAACGTGTAGATTGTATTTTTACTGTTGCGTCCAACATTTCATACATGCATTAGTGACGTTGCGGAAGTAAGGGGTGCCCCAGCCTATTTACCCCTCTTTCGTGCTTGGGGTTGTGCTTCGGCACAGCCCCATTCCCAAAGTAAAAGCTGGATTTATCTCTTTTTCTACTTCCCAAAAACACCCTCTTTTTCGTATTGATTAAACTCATCACGAGTTAGTCCAATCTCAACGGCAATTTCCTCATTGTGTTGACCTAACAAAGGCGGATCTCGGTCAATGCTGACCGGTGATTGCGAGAATGAAATCGGATTATTGATCGCGGTATACTTACCTTCGGTAGGGTGATCTCGCTCTTCCAAAAATCCGGTCTCGCTGATTTGCGGATCTTCCAAAACACTCTTTAACGAGTGAACGCGCATGCATGGCACATTCTCAGACGCAAGCACTTCCATCCACTCGTCAGTCGTTTTCAGAAGGGCGACTTCTTCACACACTTTATAGAGATCAGTGATGTTTTTGGTTCGCTCTTTATAGGTTGAATAGCGCGGATCGTTCATCAAATCATCGCGCCCGCCATGGGCAAGAAAGTTCGCCCAGTTCTCATTTGAGTAAGGCATGATGGCAATATAGCCATCTTTCGTTTTGTACGGTTTGCGGTTCGGATTGATCGAGCGCGTATATGCAATTGGCTCGCGCGGCGGCACGAAGGCGTGGCCATACAGATTTTCTGCCATGGTAAAGGAAACCATGCATTCCATCATGGGAACCTCAACAAACTGGCCTTCGCCGGTACGTTCTTTGTGCAGGAACGCGGCCAGCATCGCATAAGCAGCGTGAAGTCCTGTCGTTTTGTCAGCAACCAATCCAGGAAAGTAGCGTGGTTCTGTTGACCCGTCCTGCTGTGGGATCATGAATGCGGCACCAGAAGCAGCTTGAACCAAGTCATCGTAAGCTTGACGCTCGGCGTAATGTCCCCTCGATCCATACCCAACCGCATGGCAGTAGATAATGTCCGGTTTGATCGCTTTTACGCTCTCATAGTCGAACCCCAGACGACGCATACCACCAGCGCGTATGTTGTGAATTATACCATCTGCCGACGCGATTAGCTTGCGCAGAATCTCTTTTGCGCCTTCTGTTTTAAGATCCAACGTCATCGCGCGTTTGTTACGATTGATGGTCAAGTAGATTGGCCCCATACCCTGCGAAACCATAGGCCCCGCATGACGCATGATGTCCCCTTCAGGGCTTTCAATTTTGATAACGTCCGCGCCGAGATCGCCTAGCAATTGTGTGCAATAAGGTCCAAGAACCACGGATGTGAGATCAAGAATTCGATACCCCTCAAGCGGGCGTTTGGGTGTGTTTTGTTCGCTCATGGCGCGACTATCATCCAATGCGTTTGGCTTTTCAACCACCAATAAATGCAAGGTCAGAAGAATTCAGATGATAGGCTTTACCAAATCCGCCATTGAGCAGTGAACGCTCTACTGCAATCGGATAGAAGCCGAAATCAGCGAAATCGATATAAAGTTCTGCCTTTGGATGACGGGCAAGAAACGCCTCGCGCAATATGGGGCGATTTTCGGCCGCATTCGGCAAGCGGCTTGTTGTCCCGATTACGGTCATCCGGGCATAGGCTAACCCATCCCCCTTACCCGGCTCACCCAACATCAAAGAACATGTTTCATGCTTTAAAAGACATTTGGAATGAACGGACAAATCAGAAGCACAGAAAAACAGTCCTGTTTCATTTGTCCATACAGCGGCCACACGACTTACAAGTGGAACCCCAGTTTCCGGCTCAATAACACCAAGTGATGCGTATTTCGCTTCACCAATAAGTTCCCGAGCAAGGGTGATTGCCTCTTCATCAGTTTCGCGTACCGGATTAATTTTATCAGTCAAATCAGATTCCTTGTTCACACAAACTCATACCCTAGTTATAAAGCACAAGATTTTCTAGGAGGAGAACCACCCATGCGCGGACAAATGATGGAGCAAGAGCTTCTGATTTCAAGCATCATCGACCATGCAGCACGATATCATGGCGACACTGAAATTGTTTCTGTCAATTGTGATGGTTCACAACACCGTTCTACCTACGCTGAGATACGAACACGTTCTAAGAAAATTGGTTCGGCGCTTGTGAGTTTGGGTATGAAGCAATCTGACCGTATCGGAACGCTCGCTTGGAACAACTACCGTCATCTGGAGCTTTACTATGGCGTCTCTGGCATGGGACTGGTTTGCCACACGGTGAACCCTCGTCTTTTCCCGGAAGAGATGGGCTATATTATCAACCATGCGGAAGATCGGGTAATCTTTTTCGATCAAACATTCTTGCCGCTTGTTGAAGGAATGCGAGAAAAGTGTCCTAACGTTGAACACTGGGTCCTGATGGAAGCGCGAAGCGACGAAATGGCCAAAGGTCGCGATTGGCTTTCTTTCTATGAAGACTTGATCGCGGACGGTGATGAAAACGCCGAGTGGCCCCAGTTCAGCGAACGTGAAGCGTCCTCGCTTTGTTATACATCAGGCACAACCGGACACCCCAAAGGCGTGATTTATTCGCACCGCTCAACACTGCTACATGCAATGATGTCGGCAACTCCGGATGTTATGGGGTTTAGCGCGCGCGATTGCCTACTACCGGTAGTTCCTATGTTCCACGTCAATGCTTGGGGCTCGCCCTATGCAGCGGCACTGGCGGGTTCAAAAATGGTGATGCCAGGACCGGGCTTGGATGGCGAAAGCCTTGCAAAATTATTCAACCAGGAAAAAGTGACAATTGCTGCGGGCGTTCCAACCATTTGGGCAGGGCTTATCCAGTATCTGGAAGCCTCCGGCACCAAACTACCGCACATGAACCGCACCGTCATTGGTGGCTCGGCCTGTCCACCATCCATGATCGACAAATTCCGTGATGACTATGGCGTTGAAGTTCTACATGCTTGGGGCATGACAGAGATGTCACCTCTTGGCACAGTCAATCATCTCAAAAACAAGCACTACGAGTTGAGCGAAGCTGAACAAAAAGAAATTCGTTTGGGGCAAGGACGTCCACCATTCGGGATGGAGCTTGCTGTCTTTGATGATGAAATGAACCGTTTGCCAAACGATGGAGAGACTCAAGGCAATCTCTATTGCCGTGGCCCTTGGGTGCTTGACGAATACTTTTTAGCAGAAGCAGGTACAACGCTTGAGGACGGATGGTTCCATACCGGCGATGTGGCAACGCTGGATGAAGATGGATTTATGATCATTCGTGACCGCTCAAAAGATATTATTAAGTCTGGCGGAGAATGGATTTCCACCGTTGAGCTCGAGAACATTGCTGTTGCTCACCCCGCTCTCTCCGGTGCCGCCGCCATCGCAGCACGGCATGAGAAATGGGACGAGCGTCCTGTGATCATCGCTGTGAAGGCGGAAGGCCAAGATGTAAGCGAAGCCGAAGTTTTAAATTACTTCGAAGACAAAATCGCGAAATGGCAAATTCCTGACAAAGTAATCTTTGTTGATAGCTTGCCCTTGGGAGCTACCGGTAAAATTCTCAAGAAAGAATTACGCGAAGCTCATGGCGATTGTTTGCTTGGGTGGATTTCGAAACTTTGCAATTGACGTAAAGGTAAATGGTTGCGTTTTGAGCAAAGCTCTGTATACGAATATTTTAAATGAACCCTATTTGGAGGAGCTCCCATGAGCCTTGATTCAGTTGTAGAAGCAATTTCATCTAAAGTATCTGGCGGAAGCGGCATTGGCGCATCTGTAAAGTTCGATTGCGGGGACGCAGGCTGCGTCTTCATTGACGGCAATTCAACACCACCAACTGTCTCACAGGAAAACGCGGACGCAGATTGCACCGTTTCATGTGATGCAGAAACACTGGAAGCATTGGTTGCCGGTGATCTTGATCCAACAGCAGCTTTCATGCAGGGCAAAATCAAAGTTGATGGCGACATGGGCGTTGCCATGAAGTTAAGCTCGATTCTTTAAGCAGAATTCTTCAAATAATTTCTTGATTTACGAAAGGGCGGCGGACATGCTGCCCTTTTTTGTTGCTTGATTTTTTAAGGGGCTATCGATGGCTGATCACGGGTATGAAGACGGGCGATTGAATTTGCCATTTGTTGGCTTTGCAACCTTTGGTAAAAACCCAATTTGTGAAGACTGGGACAAGATTGACGCAGATGTGGCAATCCTTGGCGCCCCCTTTGACTTTGGCACACAATATCGATCTGGTGCGCGCTTTGGTCCTCGCGGCATTCGCGAGGCATCAACGCTTTTCTCATTTGGCCACGCTGGCGCTTATGATCATGAAGACGATGCGATTTACCTGCCAGGCACTGTCAAAATTGTGGATATGGGCGATGCAGACATCGTTCACACCGACACCGAAAAAAGCCATGCCAACATTGAACTGGGCGTACGCAAGGCGCTGGCCGCTGGAGCGCTTCCCGTAACCCTCGGCGGCGATCATTCGGTCAACATCCCCTGTATCCGCGCATTCGATAATCAGGAACCATTCCATCTCGTCCAAATTGATGCACATTTGGACTTTGTCGACGTTCGTCATGGTGTGCGTCACGGTCATGGCAATCCAATGCGACGCGCGGCAGAAAAAGACTATGTCAAAGGGCTCTCACAAATCGGCATCCGCAATGTTTCTTCAACCGCCAAAGAAGGATACGACGACGCCCGTGCAATGGGGTCTGATATTTTATCTGTACGGCAATTCCGAAAGCTTGGTGTGGAAAATGTTCTCAAACGCATCCCAGCCGGTGAGAGGTATTACGTGACCATAGATATTGACGGGTTTGATCCATCGATCGCACCGGGAACCGGGACACCAAGTCATGGCGGCTTCTTGTACTATGAGGTGTTGGAACTCCTTCAAGGTCTTGCAAAACAAGGGGATGTCATTGGCATGGATCTTGTGGAAGTAGCACCCGACTACGATCATACGGGCAGCACATCCTTTCTCGCCGCACAGATTTTGCTCAATTTTCTCGGATTCATCTTCCACGAGAAGGGAAAATAGCAAAAATTCTAAGCTAAGCCGCGTCAAATTTACCAATAGTGCAAAAACGAGACTTTTTGATTGACGTCCTATGGTCAAGCATGTTCATTGGGCATTGGAGAAGATGCAGAGCTTAAAACGCGCTAAAAAGCGGCCTGCATAGGGAGT
>CALLHT010000254.1 GCA_938009335.1 uncultured Rhizobiaceae group bacterium | reverse complement strand
GCAAAAGGCGTGGGAGGCATGCTGAAGGGTGGTTCTTCAAGTGGTGGCGGAATTCTGGGCGGCGGAAACCCGCAACAGCCAGCTCCGTCAGGGCGTGGCGGTCTTGAAGATTTACTTGGCGATGTATTGAGCGGAGGGCGCAAAACAGGCCAGCCGACTGGCGGCGGCGGCTTGGGTGATATCCTTGAACAATTGGGTGGCGGCTCTCGTACGGGCGGTTCTTCGTCTGGCGGTGGGCTAGGTGATCTATTAGGACAGCTAGCCGGTGGTAAAGCGCAGACCCGCGGTGGCGATCCGGTAGGTGACGCTTTTGGTGAATTCTTCGGCGGTGGCAAGGTTACGCCTGAGCCTGCTGGCGGCGGCGGTTCCTTTGGAGATATTTTCAATGATGCCATTGCCCGCGGTGGAGAGCCGGAGATTGAGCCTAGTCGCGAGCAGGAAGTTGCCGCCGCATTAATGCTGCGAGCGATGATACAAGCTGCAAAGGCCGATGGTGAGATCGATCCAGAGGAAGAGGCTAAGCTAATGGAGAACTTAGGCGATGTATCTGCCGAGGAGCGTGATTTCGTCAACAATGAGTTGCGGGCGCCAGTCGATGTGGCGGGCCTAGCACGGCAAGTGCCGGCGGGTCTTGAGCAACAGGTTTACCTGATGTCTCTTATGGGCATTGATCTCGACAATCGCAAGGAAGCGAAATATCTGCACGAGCTTGCAACAGTACTCGAGATTGACAGGGATGGCGTAAATGCCATCCACAATCATCTCGGAGTTGTAGAACTGTATCGCTAAACGACTAAGGGATCAGGATCGTTTGACCGGTGGTCTTACGGCCTTCCAGATCACGATGCGCTTTTGCTACATCTTTCAATGGATAGGTTTGATTGATCTGAATTTTGATCTTTCCCTCACCAATCATTTTAAAGAGTTGGCGTGAACGTCGCGTCAGCTCTTTTGATGTTGCGATGTAGTGAAAGAGCGTTGGGCGTATTGCAAACAGTGAACCATGCGCTGAAAGATCAGCGAGTTTGAAGTCTGTTGCGGGACCCGAAGACTGGCCGAAGCTCACGAACGTTCCGAAGTCGCTCAGCACTTCCAATGAGCCCGGGTAGGTGTCCTTACCAACGGAATCATACACTGCCGCTACCCCTTGCTTCTTGGTGAGGCGTTGTATTTTAGCCACGAAGTCATCCTTTTTGTAGTCGATGACGTGCGTGTAGCCGGCTTCTTTTGCAAGCTTGCACTTTGCTGTCCCGCCAGCGGTTCCAATGGATGTTATGCCGAGTGCAGCAAGCCACTGGCCAACAATCAGTCCAACACCACCGGCTGCAGCATGGACCAGCACCGTGTCGCCTTTCTTCGGCTTGTAACAGTCATGTATGAGATAGTGCGCCGTAAGGCCTTTGAGCATTGCGCCAGCAGCGACTGCATCGCTTACGCCCTTTGGTATTTTTACGACACGGTCTGCTGCAATGATCCGGTCGCTACAATAATTGCCGCCGGGGATTGTGTACGCAACGCGGTCACCTAGCCTGAAGCCTTGAGTGCCTGCACCAATACCGATGACTTCGCCTGCAGCTTCGCAACCTAGTATTGCAGGATAACCGCCTGGCGCCGGATAGAGCCCGGAACGTTGATAAACATCAATAAAATTGAGACCAATCGCGGTGTGTTTTACGACCAATTGCCCTTTTCTGGGGCGTCCCATTTTGGTGTCTTGTTTTTTGAACAAGCCTGCACCGCCAGCCTCGTTCACGACCATCGCGTAACCCAAGTTCAAACCCTCCCAAGTCTGCCTCAAACTTTGAATAACTCATCTACAGGAATTTGTAGCGCTGTTGCAAGGTGATTCGTTTTTGCAGCCATTGCAATCGTTGCAAGCAACTCGTTGTGTTGCTCAGGTGTCATACCCTTTGCAGTGGCCGCAGCAGTATGGGAGTGCGCGCAATATTCGCACGAGTTTGCAACAGATACCGCGATGTAGATCATTTCTTTTGTAAGCGGGTCGAGACTGCCGGGACCCATAATCCGTTTTAAGTCATTCCATACAGACTTTAGCTCTACAGGGTCATGCGCAAGGCCGCGCCAGAAATTGTTAATGTAGTCAGTGCCGCGCGTTTTCCGGATGTCATCGAAGATTGCAAGAACTTCAGGGCTCGCGTCGTGATCAGAGATCAAAGGTCGTGTCGCCATTGTAATTTCCTTCTATGATTTGGGCCATGTGCCAGAGAAAGGGTGGGTGAGGGCGCGGTCTACCAATTCCAACCTATCCTGCCCGTAGAACATGTCGCCGTTTACGAAATAGGTGGGCGAGCCGAAGATATGGCGTTCAATAGCCTCTTGGGTGTTCGCTTTATGAATCGATTGAACTTCCTTGGTGAGTGCCTGCTCCAAAAGTGGTTCAGGGTCGATGTCGATTGAGATTGCGATTTTGCATAACGTATTTGCATCCGCATGGTTGGCATCCTCAAGCCAATGCGCTTTCAGAATTTCGTGCGAGAGACGGTTTGCATCTAGCCCGGCCTGAGCAGCCGCAATCATAAAGCCATTGGGAAGAGCGAGCGGTTCATCGTGCCATGTTGGACGATGATTGATGAGTGGAGCATTTCTATATTCTGCCCAGCGTTCAATTTCGCGATCGAAAAAGTAATCGCGATGCGCTTGCGTGCGGTAGCCGAACGGTTCCCCACTTGTGGCGTCAACGACAGGGTTCAAATCGATGGGGCGATGAACAATTTGGGCGTTATGGCGCTCAGCGATATCGAACAGAAGCTGTGATCCAATGTAGGCATAGGCGGAATGGGTGGAATAGAAATACTCAATATCTGCCAAGGGAGTTCCAATGTTATCAAAAAGCGTGAACCCTAATACAGCGCAACAATTGGTTCTTTGTCAAAGCCTGTGTGAAGTAACGCTTGTGCGAGCGACTTGACCTCGCATCATAATAGACGTTCAATTGGGTTTGGGGGCCGGTCGCAACAACAAAGAGAGGTTTCCATGTGTGATTTATGTGTAATTCAATCTGTCAAAGACAGAATGCTTTCCCGTCGAGACTTGTTTAAAGGCGGCGCCGCTCTTGCTGCTGCAGGCGCTATAGCTTCAACAACTGCCGCCACTCCAAGTTTGGCAGCGGGTGCCAGTAAAGTAGAAGATCTCACGCACACTTATGACGATAAATTTCCGACCTACTTCGGCACCCCGGGCGTGGAAATCGAGCAAAAATTCAAATTCAAAGATAGCGGGTTTAACCTATTTCAACTGAATTTGAATGAACACACCGGCACGCATATGGACGCACCGCTTCACTTCTCTGCTGACGGTCAGGCGGTGGACGAAATTCCAGTGAGCAATCTAGTGGTGCCGCTATGTGTGGTTCACATTCACGAAAAGGCAGCGGAAAATGCCGATGCTGAAGTCACACCGGATGATTTGAAAGCCTGGATTGGCAAACATGGTCCAATCCCTGACAATGCATGTGTTGCGATGCATTCTGGTTGGAGCAAACATGTAAACACGGACAAGTTCCGCAATGTTGGTGATGATGGCAAGACCATGCATTTCCCGGGTTTCCACATCGAGGCGACGCAAATGCTTTTGGAAGAAACGACTGCTGTCGGTATGGCTGTTGATACGTTGTCTCTGGATCATGGCCCGTCAGCCGACTTCAAGACGCATTATGCCTGGCTTCCGCAAAATCGTTGGGGCATCGAAAATTTAGCCAATCTAGATAAGGTGCCTGCAAGTGGCGCAACGCTTGTGGTTGGTGCACCTAAACATCGTGGCGGGTCAGGCGGTCCGGCTCGGATATTTGCAATGGTTTAGCACTCATCTGATGCTTGCAGCATAGAGATGTAACGGCTAATCTTTGAGAGCACTTCATTGTGAGATGGAGTGCTTTCATTTTGGAATATCACTTTCGGAGCAACGCATGCCTCTTCCAGCAAACAGAAAAATTTGGACCTGGTTTGATGGAGATTGGCATGAAGGCAATGTGCCGATCATGGGGTCTGCCGATCATGGCACATGGCTTGGTACAATGGTCTTCGATGGCGCTCGTGCGTTCAACAAAGTTACGCCAGACCTGGATAAACACTGTGAGCGCGTTAATCATTCGACGCAGGCCATGGGCATGAATGTTACCATGGAGACCGGCAAAATTCTCGAACTTGCCCAAGAGGGCGTGAAAAAGTTCGGGCCTGGAGCAGAGCTTTATATTCGCCCGATGTGCTGGTCGACAGAGTCCGGTGCCATGACGGTTGATCCGGAGCCAACATCCACTCGTTTCGCCCTATGTCTTGAAGAAGCGGCCATGCCACCTTTTGTCGGTACAACATTGACGACCACGAGATTTACACGCCCAACGCTTTCTACCGCGGTGGTAAATGCAAAGGCAGCATGCCTATATCCGAACAATGCCCGCATGTTGAAGGAAGCCAACGATAAAGGGTTCGCCAATGTCATTTCAACGGATGCATTGGGCAATGTCGCTGAAACTGCGACCTCCAACATCTGGATGGTAAAGGACGGCGAATACTTCACGCCAATCCCAAACGGCACATTTTTGGCGGGGATCACACGGGCGCGCGTAATGACGCAGCTTCGAGCAGCCGGGGAAACGGTTCATGAAGCCTCACTTACGCTTGATGATTTCCGGAATGCGGACGAGATTTTTCTCTCGGGAAATTATTCGAAAGTAACACCCTGTGTGCAGTTTGAAGAGCGTGAATACGAGATCGGCGCGAAAACAAACTTGGCGCGCGACCTTTATATGGAGTGGGCAGGGGCCTAATCTATCGCCTGCTGTCTAATAAACGTCTCGCGTTGTCCGTCGTAATCTCGCCTGACGAAACAAGTTCTGAAGCAATCCGGTCAACTTCTTCGGGCGCAGCGCCAGCCGTAATCGCAATGTTACGCGCGTGAAGCGCCATATGTCCGCGTTGAATGCCTTCAGTTGATAGCGCACGCAGTGCTGCCATGTTCTGTGCCAATCCTACCGAAGCGATAACTTCACCAAGTTCAGACGCAGACTGCACGTTCATCAATTCAAGAGCAGCTTGTGCTGCAGGATGGGTTTTGGTTGCCCCACCCACAAGCCCAACAGCCATGGGCAATTCGATCCGGCCGCAGAGGTTGCCGCGGTCATCGGTGTTCCATTGCGTCAGCGAAGTGTAACGCCCGGACCGCGCAGCATAAGCGTGTGCGCCTGCTTCAATGGCGCGCCAGTCATTGCCGGTTGCAAGCACAATTGGGTCTATGCCGTTCATAATACCTTTGTTATGCGTGGCGGCGCGATAAGGATCAACCGAAGCAAATACATATGCCTCGACAATGCCACGCGCCACACGCTCTCCATCATAATCATCGGTCGTCAGGCTAGCAGGTGAAACAGTAAGAGTAGCCGCTACGGTTCTTTTATCCGCGAGGTTTGAAAGAATACGTAAGCGAACTTCTCCACCCGTGATTGTTTCCAGTAGCGGTGAAATGGTTTCCGCCATCGTGTTGACTGTGTTCGCACCCATGGCGTCGCGTACATCCACGAGTAAATGCACCACAAGCATGGGGCCGATTTCTGTTTCAGGAAAGGCATGGACTTCAAGGTCTTGGCATCCGCCACCTAACTCAAGCAAAACTCGATCTTTCGAGTTTGCGAGCTCAATGATCTTTTTCTTATTGCTTTTGATGGAGTCAGTTGCAGCGCTTAGGTCGTTCAATCCAAGAATTTGAACTTGAGCACGCATGATCGGATCGCTGCTGGTAGCCGTAAAACCACCATTTTCCCGCACGATCTTAGCCATGAACGACGCTGCTGCAACGACGGATGGTTCTTCGACGGCCATGGGCACCAAAGTGTCTTTCCCGTTGATCTGGAAATTGGTGGCGACCCCGAGCGGTAATTCGAATTTTCCGATCACATTCTCGATCATGCCGTCGGCAACGGTGCCGGGCAGGGTATTTTCGCCAGCCAATGCGTTTAGTGCGCCTTGGTCCATACCTGCGGCTTTTTCGACCAGACGTCTGCGTTGTTCTGGCGAATGTTTCCGCAGATTTGCGATACGTGAAGTGTATTCGATAGGGTCGTTGAACATTTCTTCAGTCTACCTGATGTGGGGTAAAGTCATTGTTTGAACTTCATATTAGTGTGAAGAGCTTGCAAGGGAAGGGACTTTATGGTCTGCGTACACAATGACTGAAAAATCGCGTTCCATACTCCTCCTTGTTTTTGCTCAAGTTTCCGCTTTAAGCCTTTGGTTTATTTCTGCTGCGGTTCTGCCTGATATGTCGCGCGAGTTTGAGATCTCATCGCTTGCGCAAGCTGCCCTTTCCAGTGCGGTTGCTGCCGGATTTGTGGTTGGTGCGTTAATCTCAGCACTGACAGGATTGTCGGATCGCTTCGATCCGCGTCGCGTTTTTGCTGTCTGTGCTCTAATCGCCGCGCTTTCTGGCTTTGCACTTCTTGTGTTCGAGCCGGGTGGTTTTGCTTCCGTCTCAATGCGGTTCATCACCGGCATGATGCTCGCAGGCGTTTATCCAGTGGGCATGAAGATTGCGGTAGGCTGGGGGAAAGAAGATCGCGGGCTTCT
>CALLHT010000253.1 GCA_938009335.1 uncultured Rhizobiaceae group bacterium | reverse complement strand
AAGCCGGTGCCGATATCGTTTCCGTTGTCACTGACATCACGCTCAACGCGGATCCGGAAGCCCGTACACGTGAGTGGATCGAAATCACCCGGAGCGCTGCATGAACCGATACGCGCGCCAGATGATTTTGCCTGAAATTGGCGAAACAGGTCAGCAAAGATTGGCTGACGCGCGTGTGCTTATCATCGGCGCAGGCGGCCTCGGCTCGCCCGTCCTGCAGTATCTGGTGGGTGCCGGCATCGGACATATTTCGATTGTTGACCCGGACGTGGTCGAACAATCAAACCTGCATCGCCAACCCTTGTTTGATGAAACTTATATCAGCCAACCCAAAGCGGAAGCTGCGAAAACCATTCTTGCGAACCTGAACCCGGACGTGACGATTACCCCTCATGTTACCGCACTTGACGCAGGCAACGTGGCACAACTCTGCGCAGGTATTGATCTCGTCTTCGACTGCGCGGACAGTTTCGCGGCTACCTATGTGGCATCCGATCATTGTTACGAAAACAAAATTTCCCTTGTCTCCGCGTCCGCACTTTCGGCAAACGGATATGTGGGCGGGTTCTGCGGCGGTTCGCCTTCAGTGCGTGCCGTCTTCCCGGATATTCCATCCAATCTTGCAACCTGCGCTACCGCTGGCGTAATGGGTCCGGTTGTCGGAATACTCGGTGCTATGCAGGCCCAAATGGGCCTTTCAATTTTGCTAGGCCTTGAGCCTTCTCCTTTGGGAAAATTGATCTCCTTTGATGGCATCAAGTTTTCTACCAGCGCTTTCCGTTTTGATGATGCACCCGAACCGGACGGAATTGCGTTCCCCTTCATCGCGGTGAGTGACATTTCAACCGACGATTATGTAGTCGAGCTACGAGGGACAGACGAAGTCGCAACACCCATAACAGAGAACGCTGATCGCTTGATTGCCGACGATTTTCTGGAAACACGGCCCATGCCGGTTTCTGAGACAACCACAACTGTATTCGTATGCCGTTCCGGGCTTCGCGCCTGGAAAGCGGCAAAACACCTTAACCGCTGGTGGAACGGGCCGATTGCGCTTGTTGCCGCAGGCACCTCAACTGGAGAAAATACATGAGAATGACCCTTGCAGCGCTGATGCTGATTGCAAGCACCGCAACATCGTTTGCTGCTGACAAAATGACCCTGATATTGGATTGGTTCATCAATCCCGATCACGGACCCATCATCATTGCCGAAGAAAAAGGCTACTTCAAAGAAGAAGGTCTTGAAATCGAAGTGATTGCACCCGCTGATCCTTCTGACCCGCCGAAGCTTGTGGCCGCTGGCAAGGCTGACTTGGCAGTATCATACCAACCACAACTGCACCTTCAGATTCATGAAGGCCTGCCCCTGCAACGCGTGGGCACTTTGGTTGCGACACCGTTAAACTGCCTGCTGGTTCTGGCCGACGGCCCCATCAAATCCATCGCTGACCTGAAAGGCAAAAAAGTAGGCTTTTCAGTCGCAGGCGTGGAAGAGGCTGTTCTTACCGCAATCCTGTCACCAAACGGCCTTTCCATGGATGACATTGAGCTGGTCAACGTAAACTGGTCGCTTTCTCCGTCTCTGATGTCCAAACAGGTTGATGCGGTTATCGGCGCATTCCGCAATTTTGAGCTGAACCAAATGGACATCAATGGTGTTGAAGGCCGCTGCTTCTATGTCGAAGAAGAAGGTCTTCCTTCCTATGACGAACTGATCTACGTGGCAAAGCCGGACACGATGGATAAAGACAAGATTGCGCGGTTCCTTGCAGCAACCGAAAAAGCAACGCAATACATCATAAATCACCCGCAAGAGAGCTGGGAAATCTTCAAAGGCACATCTGCTGAATTGGATGATGAACTTAACAAACGTGCGTGGGTGGATACACTACCACGCTTTGCCCTGCGTCCTGCTGCTGTGGATGCCGGCCGATATGAGCGAATGGAGAAATTCCTGAAAGATTCAGGCCTTATTCCTTCCATCAACCCGATTGAAAAAATCGTTGTGGATGTGACTGCAAAATGAGTGCGCTCGACTATTCCTCAACAACCTTTGCGGCATGGCGTGATGCCGCAAAGGGGCCGTGGCAGGATTATACCCAACATGCTTATGTCAAAGGTTTGGGGGACGGTACACTGCCCAAGGCAAACTTCTTGCATTATCTCATTCAGGACTATGTGTTTCTGGTGCACTTCTCACGCGCTTGGGCACTAGCGGTTGTGAAATCCAACACGCTCGACGAGATGAAAACTGCAGCAGGAACCGTAGACGCGCTTGTTAATCACGAGATGCAACTGCATGTGGAAACCTGCGCTAAAGAAGGCATTTCCGAAGATCAGCTGTTTAACGCAGTCGAAGCGCCGGAGAACATGGCTTACACACGGTTTGTCATGGATGCGGGCCTGTCAGGTGACTTCCTTGACCTGATGGCCGCCCTTGCACCTTGCGTCTTCGGCTATGGTGTTATCGGCAGAACGCTTTCTGAAACAGCAGCGCCTGACACGCCGTATCAGGAGTGGATAGACACCTATTCCGGCGATGACTATCAGGGCGTCTGTTTAAGCGTTGGAGAAATGATCGACAAAGCAGCGCAAGCGCGTCTCGGCGATAACCCAACCAACAACCCGCGCTGGAAAAGCCTGTGTGACACCTTCACCAAAGCAACGCGCCTTGAAGTCGGTTTCTGGGAAATGGCAATGCGCGGTCACCCATGATCAAACTGGCAGGCAGTCTTCAAACCGGAAACAGCGACTGGCTCTTCAAGCAAGTTGAGCTGGAACTGTATTCCGGTGGTTGGACCTGCCTGCTGGGGCCGTCAGGCGTTGGCAAGACCACGATTCTACGCTTGCTTGCCGGACTGGAAACACACGGTACTTTTAAAGGCGAACTGAAAACACAAACCTGCTCTTATATGGCGCAACAGGATTTGCTCCTGCCCTGGCTTAACGTGATCGGCAATGTGACGCTTGGTGCCAAGCTTCGCGGCGAGAAAATCGATCAGGAAAGAGCAAAAGCATTGATCGAGCAGGTAGGCCTGAGTGAGCACGCCACCAAGTTTCCAAGACAACTCTCAGGCGGAATGCGCCAACGCGTAAGCCTTGCCCGAACACTCATGGAAGATCAGGATCTGGTGCTTCTGGATGAACCCTTCTCTGCATTGGACGCTAAAAAACGTGCTGACATGCAGGAACTAGCGCATGAACTCTTGAGCGGAAAAACGGTTATGCTAGTGACCCATGATCCGGCAGAAGCAGCAAGACTGGGTGACAAGAACGAGATCATGGATGCAACCGGCATCCAGCAAATGCCCGCCAAAAAGAAGAAAACCATTCTGGCACCTGAAGCTGCGGAAACCCTTAAACTGCAATCAAATCTTCTGGTCGCCCTTCGAAAGGAAGCGGCATGAACCGGTTGGGCTGGATCATCCTTTCTTGCTGCTTTGCCATTGGTCTTTGGCAGGCACTGGTGACGCTAACCGGTGTTCCGCATTTTATTTTACCAGCGCCGAAACAGGTGTTGGATACACTGATCAAGTCGCATGAATTGATCGCCTGGCATGCGCTGATTACGATCTCAGAAGTTCTGATCGGCCTGGCCCTTGGCGCACTTCTGGGAGCTTTAACAGCGCTGCATCTCATGGTTTCGGCGACCAGCAGACGCTTGCTAATGCCAATCCTTGTCTTCAGTCAGGCCATACCGGTTTTTGCATTAGCTCCGGTTCTGACCCTGTGGCTTGGATACGGCATCTGGTCGAAAGTCTTCATGGCCGTGCTGATCACCTATTTTCCTGTTGCCTCCAATTTCCTCGATGGGCTTCGCGGCACTGACAAAGGTTTTCTCGACCTCGCCACAACCATGCGGGCAGGCAGATGGCAAACGCTTCTCCAAATCAGACTGCCTGCCGCTTTACCAAGCCTTGCATCGGGCCTGAAACTTGCGGCCGTCTACGCCCCGATTGGTGCCATCATCGGCGAATGGGTTGGCGCTTCTGACGGACTTGGTTATCTGATGTTGCTCGCCAATGGCCGTGCTAAAATTGATCTTATGTTTGCAAGCCTCTTTGTCTTGGCGACGTTCACCGTTCTTTTGCACAGCGTGATTTCATATTTCGCAAATTGGCTCACACGACGGGCTAAAGGCGAAACCAAAGAACTGCTTGAAAACGCTTAGGGTCTGAACCCATTAATTAACACTATATGGTAGGAGAGAATTTGTGCGGATATTAGGAGCAAGCATGCAGGAATACATTTGTCTTTCAAATGCTTGCGACGCTATCGTCCGCGCAAATTCACCCTATCCGAAGGACATCCTGCAATGACTACGAACTACTTTGTCAAAGCTCTTCACCATAGCTTTGGCTATGCTGCGCGAACTTTTCCTTGTATTTCTTGTCATATCAGGTGCCATATCGCGTAAATTAATGGATTCTGACCCTAGTCACCGTTTAAAGTCCTTTCCATGCGTACCATCGAATTAAACGGAACAGGTGGCCCTGAAGTCCTCACCCTTGGTGAGCGGGAAACCCCTGAAATTGCGGACCATCAGGTCCTGGTCAAAACCATTGCATGCGGGGTCAATGGCCCTGATATGATGCAGCGTAAGGGACTTTATCCGCCACCGCCGGGCGCATCTGATTTGATGGGGTTGGAAGTATCAGGCACCGTTGAGGCAATCGGCAAAGATGTTTCCCGCTGGAAAGTGGGGGATACCATTTGTGCTCTCACCCATGGTGGTGCCTATGCAGACTACGTGGCGATCAATGCGGATCATTGTTTGCCATTGCCCGAAGGTGTAAGCGCGGTTGACGCGGCAGGTCTGCCAGAGACCTATTTCACGGTATGGAGTAATCTATTCTTCGATCGCGAAATCGCAAAAGGTTCAAAGTTACTCGTCCACGGTGGCTCCGGCGGCATCGGCATTACGGCGGTACAACTGGGCGCAGCGCTGGGCATGGATGTTTATGCAACCGCATCCAGCTCAGAGAAATGCAACTTCTGTGAGACCCACGGCGCAACGCGGGGCATCAATTACAAAGAAGAAGATTTCGTCGAGGTGATGAAAGCCGCAGGCGGGGCTGATCTCATTCTTGATATTCTGGGCGGTGATTACATCGCCAGAAACCTCAAGGCAGCCGCTGTTGATGGGCGTATCGTGCAGCTTGCCTACCGGAAGGGATCCAAAGTTGAGATGGATTGGATGCCGCTTATGCTAAAGCGCCTTACCTTCCACGGTTCTACGTTGCGCGCTCGACCTGATGCATTTAAAGCAGCCATTGCTGCAGATATCGAGAAACACGTCTGGCCGATGTTTGCCAGTGGCGCATGCAAACCGCTGACCCATGCAACATTCCCATTTGAAGACGTAAGCGCCGCCCATCAAATGATGGAAGACGCGAAACACGTGGGCAAAATTATTCTAACCGCATAAACGTATTAGAGGCTACATGTGCAGTGGCTTGCCATGGGTGGCATGTGCTGCTTCACGTACAACTTCTGAAAGCGTTGGATGTGCATGACACGTGCGCGCGAGGTCTTCTGACGATCCGCCAAATTCCATCAGCACCGCACATTCGTGGATCATATCACCGGCACCAAAGCCCACAATATGAGCACCAAGCACACGGTCAGTCTTCTTATCCGCTAGAAACTTCACAAAGCCTTCGGTCTGGTTCATTGCCCGCGCACGACCATTGGCAGAGAACGGAAACTTGCCTGCAACATAATCAATGCCAGCGGATTTGAGTTCTTCTTCAGTTTTACCAACGCTTGCCACTTCCGGCATGGTGTAAACCACGCCCGGGATCACATCATAGTTTACGTGACCCGCCTGGCCTGCAATAATTTCAGCAACCGCAACACCTTCATCTTCCGCCTTGTGCGCGAGCATCGGCCCGTCAATCACATCACCAATCGCCCAGATGCCGGATACATTGGTTTGCCATTGATTGTTGGTTTTGACCTTGCCACGATCCATCTCCACACCAGCAGCCTCAAGACCCAATCCATCCGTATACGGTCTACGACCCGTTGCAACGAGAACAATGTCTGCGTCGAGCGTTTGCGCGTCGCCGCCAGCAACCGGTTCAAACGTCACCGCCCCGCCTTTGCCCTTCTTTGCCACATCTGTGACTTTTGAAGACAGGTGAAAATTCATCCCCTGTTTGGCGAGCATTTTCTGGAACTGCTTGGAAACGTCATTATCCATCCCGCCCAAAATGGTATCGAGATATTCCACGACCGTGACTTCCGCGCCAAGACGGTTCCAGACGGAGCCAAGTTCAAGGCCGATTACACCCCCGCCGACAACCAGCATCTTCTTCGGAACTTTTGTAAGTTCCAGTGCACCAGTCGATGATACGATGATTTTCTCATCTATCTCAACATCAAGGCCCGGAATGCCAGCAACATCAGACCCGGTGGCAATGACAATGTTCTTTGTCGCAATCTCTTGAGCCGTACCTTTATCATCGGTAACAGCCACTTTGCCTGATCCCACAACTGAACCCGTTCCATGATGCACATCGATCTTGTTCTTCTTCATCAGGAACGCGACGCCGTCGACATTGGCTTTCACCACACCGTCTTTGTGGCCCATCATGGCTTTGAGATCGAGTTTTGGTTTGCCAACCTTGATGCCTAGCGCTTCCATACCATGTTCTGCCTCAGAGAACATTTCAGACGCATGCAACAAAGCTTTTGATGGGATACACCCTACGTTCAAACAGGTTCCACCAAGCGTTGGGTTTTTTTCGACAATTGCAGTCTTGAGGCCCAGTTGTGCAGCCTTGATCGCACATACATAGCCACCCGGACCTGAGCCAATTACCACAACATCATATTGATCTGACATACGTCTATTTCCTGTTTTACCTTCCACCAGTGACGTTGATGCTGTCACCGGTTACATAAGAAGCCCCGTCGCTCATCAGCCATAGTACCGCTTTTGCAATTTCATCTGCGGAACCGCCACGCTTCATCGGCACCATGTGTTCCATCCGTTTTACACGATCAATCTCACCGCCTGATTCATGCAAATCGGTATCGATCAAACCCGGACGCACCGCATTAAC
>CALLHT010000252.1 GCA_938009335.1 uncultured Rhizobiaceae group bacterium | reverse complement strand
CCGCGACTCAAGCCGTAACACCACATTGTTGAACGATCGAAAGGTCGATGCCGCAACTATTCGTTCAGACACGCCGGTTGCAAGCGATGTTCGTTTGATAGCCGACCTCTTTCCAGACTATTTCCAAATTTTGACCCGCCGCGACAAACCGGTATTCAAAGTCAAGAATCTGATTGGGAAGCGAGTGGCGATACCTCGGTTTGGCACTGACGAGTTCCGCTCTTTTTGGATTGTTGCAGACCACTACGACTTGCCGATCAATGGCATCAAATGGAAAGCGATGGATTTCGAAACCGCAACGGAGGAGTTGCTGCGCGGCGAAGTTGATGCAATTTTTACTGTACGCTCTTTGCGGGACCGATTGCTTTTGAACCTTTTCGCAGATGCAGAACTTAAATCCCTGCCATTGCGGTTTGTCAGCATAGATCAAGCTGAGGCCGTTGCGCTTAAGCGACCTTTCCTTGGCGTTGGCACGATCCCCTCAGGCGCTTTTGTCGGCCGCAATCCGGTCCCATTCGTGGATACAGTCACATCAACCGTAGATCGCCTGCTCGTCACCCGCGAGGACATGGAAGAAGAAACAGCGCGAGAGCTTACCCGCATTCTGTTCGAGCACCGATTTGATCTTACCATCCGTTTTTCGCTTGCTTCGGCAATCAAGCAACCCAATTTCACGGTTGGATCCCCAATTGCTTTGCACGAAGGCGCTGAACAATATTACACACGCGACGAGCCCTCGTTCATTCAGGAAAATGCCGAACCGCTTGCACTGTTGGTAACCGTGTTCGCTCTGCTGTCTTCCAGTCTTTTCGCAATGCGTTCGCGCTGGGAAGCAACTCAGAAAAACCGGATGGACAGCTATAATTACGCATTGCTTGATATTGCAGAGACGGCACGCAATTCTCAGGATATCAATCAACTCAAAGAACTGCGTAACCAGCTCTTCGGGAAACTCGAACATGTGGTGATTGCGCTCGATACCGATGCCGTTACCGAAGAAGGATTCCAGTCATTTTCCCTTCTGTGGGAATCTGTCAAGGACGTCGTCAACGATCGGATCGCAGAAATCCAAAACGGCACCATCACAGCAAAGAAAGCAAAACCCCGCCAAGCGCCAAAAGCGTGAGGACGGCAAGCAAGTTCCACTTCATAATCAAAAGCAAGATGCCGGAAGCAAGGGCTAGCACTAGAACCCGCCAATCGACAGTGCCCAGTTCAGGCGACAGCAAAGCGAAAAATCCGAACTCAATCTTTTGAGTGCTTGAAAAAAACACATGGATCGCGAACCAAATTGATAAATTGAGAATTACTCCAACAACTGCAGCAGTGATGGCCGACAACGCACCGCGTAACCTTGGCTGTGCGGATATCCACTCCAAATAAGGCGCTCCGGCAAAAATCCACAAGAAGCAGGGAACAAACGTAACCCAGAGTGTTACTGCTGCGCCCGCAATCCCCAAGGCAATTCCCCCCGCTTTTTCTGCCGAGAGAAAGCCAACAAATTCTGTTACCAGGATCAATGGACCAGGCGTGGTTTCAGCTAGACCTAGCCCATCTACCATTTCTGCAACAGTCAGCCAGTTGTTCGTTTGAACAACATCCTGCGCAATGTAGGCCAAAACTGCATACGCACCGCCAAACGTGACAACAGCAAGCTTGGAAAAGAACAATGCCAACTCAATGAGAATCTGGTTCGCGCCCAAGAGCCAAAGCCCGATCACTGGCAGCATCCAGATCAAAAGCCATAATGCGATAGTCTGAACCGTTTTGCTAAATGCAACAGGAGCACCTACGCTATCGGAATCTGGTTCATCCAATTGTTTGGTTGAAGCGAGGTATCCGTAAAGCGCTGCAACCCCAATGATGAGCGGGAACGGAATTGAGAAAACAAACAAACCTAAAAAAGCAAGTAGCGCGATGATATAATGAGCGGCCGAGTTCAGCGTGCGTTTCGATACTTTAATCAAGGCTTCGAGCACAATAACAATAACAGCAGCTTTAATCCCAAAAAACAGAGACTGCACAAAATCAACCTGCCCGAACGTTGAGTACCCTATCGCCAGCAAAAGAATAATCAGCGCCCCGGGCACCACAAACAGTAGACCTGCAATCAAGCCACCCATCACGCCATGCAGCCGCCATCCGGCATAGGTCGCCAATTGCATCGCTTCAGGACCGGGCAACAACATGCAGAAATTCAGCGCATTGAGAAATTGCTGTTCTTTTAGCCAACCTTTCTCCTCCACGACCACCTTATGCATTAATGCGATCTGCGCCGCCGGACCACCGAAAGACAGCAGGCCAATCTTGGCCCAACTTTGCGTCGCTTGACGAAGACTAGGCTGGGGATCGTTATCTGTGGCATCTTTCATGTTCATTTCACCGCACCGCTTGAATGGGTCTCGTCCTGGGCATCGCGGCACCACCTATACAAAGCGTCAAACAAAACCATTCCAGCATCAACCTGTTGCAGGTCATCTTTTATCATTCGTGACAGTCCCAAAAGGATCGCAGAAACACCTGGCGCTTCCGCAACCGCGTCTAGGGCATTAGTATCAGCGGCGCGAACGATCTCAGCAAGCCGCTTCAATGGCGGCAAATCCAACTCGAACTCCGAAACCATCGTATCGAATGTACAAAAATCGTCTCGATGACCCCAGAAACTTCCCTCAACATCAAAAGCCGTTGCGTCAAATTTTTCGGCAACAGCTTCCACCTGATTTGGATCAACAAACAAAAACTTTGCATCGCGATCAACGAATCGTCGAATAAGCCACGGGCAGGCAATACGATCAATTTTTGGACGTTGGCGGGTAACCCACAACGTGCCTTCACCCTCCTTGGAATAAGGGATCTTACCGACTGGCACCAGAGGTGCTCCTGCATCTCGCCAAGCAAAATTGCCACCTTCAAGATACTCAGCTGATATGCCCTCTGCTCTTAGAATTGCGGATGCACCCGCGCTGAGCTTTAATCCCTTCTGGCAAATGACAACAACTTTTCTACCACAAAGCGTGCTGGCCAAATCTCCAATCTGCTTAAAGGGATGCCGTTTGGCTGAGGGGATAATTCTCGGATCAAGTTCAAAATCTTCATCGATGCAAACATCGATAAGAACTGGGCAATCAGGTGTTCCGATCAGCCGCAACAATTGGGAAACAGTAATTTGGTTTGGTGACGCCATAGCGCATTCTCCCTCCATCGGGTTCAGAATGCGAATTTGGGCTGACGCCTCGTGGGGAATTCGCGTTATCCCCATCCTGAAACTGTTACAAAGTGAAACAGGTTCGGTCAAGTTTGCACGTTCTGATCACAAAATCTGGAGAAACTGAGGGCTTTTTGAAGTTTTTGCTTGTTGGTTAACAAAAAGTAAATTTTAATGGCGGCATGTATACGATTACCGCCGAGACCAGACGCGCTCTTCCTGAAGACGCAACGAAGATTTCTATGATTCACTCAGAATCGTGGAGGCATGCCTATGGCGGGATGATCCCGCATGGCGCTCTTGCGCGCATGATCCATCGTAGAGATGCAAATTGGTGGGCAACGGCAATTCGACGTTCAACACTCATTCTCGTAATCGAAGTGGGCGACGAGATCGCAGGATATGCAACCCTCGGTCCAAACCGTGTCAGTACGTTTCATCATGAAGGCGAGATATACGAAATTTATCTCAAGCCCGAATATCAAGGCATCGGCTTGGGATCAAAGCTGTTTTCTGAGGCGCGCAATGAACTTAAACGCCGTGGCTATAAAGGATTTGCACTCTGGGTTCTCGCCGACAATGACAACGCGATTAATTTTTACGAGAATGCAGGCGGCCGGGCAATTGCAACAGGAAGTGAGCACTTTGACGAGCAGAAGCTTGAGAAAATCGCTTACGCTTGGGACTAACGTTCACTCTCCAGACTTTTGAACAAGGATCTCTGGTTCATACCGCACCGGAAAGTTGATCGAACGCGCTATAAAGCAATAGTTGTGAATTTCATCGTGGATGCTAACTGCCTTCTCCGCATCGCTATCAGCCGTAATCGTGATCTTCGGTTTTAAGATCGCTTCCAAAAACCGGCCCGTACCGTCCGGCTCACTCTCACCGACGCCAATCGGATTATCTTCATAAGCAAGCACCGTAACACCCGCTACTGAACATAGATGCAGGTACCAGAGCATATGACAAGACGCGACGGATGCAATCAGCATATCTTCCGGATTGTATTTGCTTGGATCACCACCCAACAAAGGATCATTTGAGCAATGCAGAACTGTTTTGTCTTGAACTGCCATGTCCCAAGTGCGATCATAGGCCTTATAGGCAGATGTTCCCGTACCACGGTTTCCAGTCCATACTATTCGAGACGGAAATTCATGCTTTTTAGCCATCACAAAATTCTCTCAGCAGCGTCACGCATGCGTGACTTATAATCGCGTTTTCGTTTCTTGTTTGTGTTCAACAAACAAACGATATTCTTATCAGTTGCTAAACACAACTTTCCCGAAAAGGCCCTCCCCTGAGCCACACGGGAAGGATAGAACAGTCGCCCAAACTGATCTGTCCCATTACTGACCCGGATCGTTGTCGACCTTCCCCTACCCGCCGACACCCAGACAACGATCCGGTCAGCAACCCCCACAATCCTCAAAATTAAAAAACGTCAACTGGCACAAATTTGTCATGACACTCACCATTCGGCGCATTAATGTGTGCTCAAATTCAGGAGTGTTTCATGTCAAATATCGACGCAGTTTTAAATTCAATTGATGCAAATCTCGACACGTCTATTGAGCGGTTATTTGAGCTGCTGCGCATTGAAAGCATTTCAACGGATCCGGCTTACAACAATGAATGCAAAAAGGCTGCTGAAGTGCTGGTAGCGGATCTTGCTTCAATCGGGTTCGATGCGAAGTTGCATGAAACACCCGGACATCCGATGGTCGTGGCGCATCATGATGGCCCAGATGGAGCGCCACATGTGCTCTTTTACGGTCATTATGATGTTCAGCCCGTTGATCCATTAAACCTTTGGGATGAGCCTCCTTTCGAACCTTCTATAAAAGAAATGCCCGACGGCTCTAAGCAGATGACCGGTCGCGGCACATCGGACGACAAAGGCCAGTTGATGACCTTTGTTGAGGCATGCCGGGCATGGAAATCAGAAACCGGAAGCCTGCCTGTGAAAGTGACCATTTTCTTTGAAGGTGAAGAGGAATCCGGCTCACCCTCTCTCATTCCATTTCTCAAAGAAAACAAAGACCTCCTCAAGGCTGACTTTGCACTTGTGTGTGATACCGGTATGTGGGACCGCGAAACTCCCGCAATCTCAACCGCTCTTCGCGGCCTATTAGGCGAAGAAATCACCATCCAGGCCGCGTCACGCGATTTGCATTCGGGCATGTATGGTTCAGCTGCGGCAAACCCGATCCGCATTCTCACTCGCATTCTTGCGGGCCTTCATGATGAGAATGGTCGCTGCACACTGCCGGGCTTTTACGACGGGGTTCCCGAAACACCGGACGACATCAAAGAAATGTGGGCTGGGCTCGGTTTTAGCGAGGAAGAGTTTCTGGGCGACGTTGGCCTTTCAATTCCCGCTGGAGAGAAAGGGCGCTCCGTACTTGAACAAGTCTGGGCGCGTCCAACCTGTGAATTTAACGGCATAGTCGGCGGTTATATCGGCGAAGGCTTCAAGACTGTAATTCCCGCAATAGCCTCTGCCAAAGTCTCATTCCGCCTTGTAGGCACACAGGACCCGGACGCCATTCGTGTGACGCTTCATGATTATGTGCAAAATGCGCTACCGGCAGATTGTTCGGTGACGTTTGAAGATCACAGCGCAAGCCCTGCGGTCCATCTTGGATACGACATGCCGGAGATGAAAAAAGCTGCCAAAGCACTCACCGAAGAATGGGGCAGAGAAACTGCCCTTACCGGCATGGGTGGTTCCATCCCTGTTGTCGGCCATTTCCAGGACATTCTGGAAATGGAATCGCTTCTTGTGGGCTTTGCGCAAGATGATGACCGTATCCACTCACCAAACGAGAAATACGAACTCAAAAGCTTCCATAAAGGCGCTCGGTCCTGGGCTCGCATCATGCAAGCGCTGGCAGAGTAAATTACTCTGCCGGTTGCAGGGATGCTTTGGCGTTTCTATTGGTATCTTCGCGATCAAGCCACGCCCATTTCGGACGAACAAAGAAGAACTTGAACCATCCGGTTATGCGGGTGAATTCCCATGCGATCACTGAACTCACAACACTAACAGTTAGCACGATCAGCGACATGGTTCCGAGATCAATCCAAGGCGCAAACCTAAACAGAATTTCGCGGGTAATCACCATTGGCAAGAAGAATGCGAGATATACGACGATTGAGTGGCTTCCAAGATAGCGCAGGAACCCGGCCAGCTTGAACTTCGACAATACTGTGCATAGGCAAATAACAGCGACCGCACCTGCAGTTCCAAGTGCCAGTGAAACCAATGGTAGTTGAGCAACATTAGCAGGCACATCACGTCCGAAAGAGGTGTAAAGTCCCGATAATGCGCTTGGGAACGATGTCAGGGTCATGAGACCATTCACAACACCCCAGATGCCCAAATATGCGAGCGCTTTTCCGCTGTTTTGACGTGCCCATCCGGCGAGCTGGAAAATCGGTTGAGCGAGCGCAAAGCCTGCGAAGAAATAGACATAACGCGCAGCAAATTCGTCGATCAGCATCCATCCGGTGTGGATTGGCGCAATCTCGAGCAATGCTGCGAAACCAAGCACAATCCCCCAATGAATCTTTGAAAGAAGGCGCGTGATGATGAACATCACCGGCAGCATGTAAATGAACCAAAGCGTGCCATAAGGTTGAACAAACGCAAATCCAAATTTGCCCAGAATATCGACTGGCCCCAGACCTTCACCAATCCATCCGATTGAGCGGAAGGCAAACTGTACGGCAAGCCAAAGAATATAAAAGTAGAAGAAATGCACGACCTTCCGGTCAACATAGCGCATCCAGGAGCGGGCAATCACGAGACCCAAAAACAAACCGGAAATCATAAAGAAATCTGGCATACGAAACGGCTGCGCGAAGGTAACAATCGTGTTCATCCAACCCACTGTGCCTTCAGCAACAAAACCTTTCTCAAAGGCATGTTTCTCAACACCAAGCGTGGAGTGCATCATGACTACGAAGAGAATGCAAAAGCCTTTTGCATAATCGACCCAGTCAACGCGCTGCGATTTATCATATGTATTTGGATTCAGTGCCAGATTGGCCATCGTATCTAATCCCGTAGTTCCACTGTTCACCTAAAGTCAGGAAACCACAGTTTGCCTAAAATCGGTTTAAACAAGTCGTTAAACTTTTAATCAATTGATGGCGAAGGACGAAAAGAGGCTCAAGTGCATAAAAATTGCTGACCATGATCATGATTTCACCATGGTGTTTTCATAAACAATGGCACCCCAGCTTCACCGGATATTAACCGTAAAGCCTTCAAAATACGTCAAACAGCGGGCACGAGCTCAAGCGAACCATCCATGTTTCGAAAAAACAAAAATAAGCAGCGGATCGAACCGCAATTTGACACGCCGACAAAACCCCGCGGCAGCGGTGAGATGCGCGTGAGCGCAGAAGACCGCGTGCTGCCCGATAGCCCGAAAAAAACAAAAAAGTCCGCCACCAACAATGCTCGTAGACAGAAACCAAAGGCAGGCCCGGCCCGCAGGCAGAAAGCGAAGAAAACCAAGAGCCGGAAGCGTCGCGGTTTGTTCGGCTTTTTCGGCCGCGCATTCTATTGGTGTCTGGTGCTTGGCCTTTGGGGCGGAATAGGCGTTGCCTGTATCGTCGGATATTATGGCGCTCAATTGCCAAGTTCTGCGAGCTGGAAAGTGCCTGAACGCCCTCCAAATGCGAGAATCGTTTCCGTAAATGGCAATCTGATCGCCAATCGTGGCGAAACCGGCGGTGCATCCATGCGCCTGAATGAAATGTCGCCTTACATTCCTATGGCAGTGATCGCGATCGAAGATCATCGATACCATCATCACTTTGGTTTCGACCCCATTGGCTTTACCCGGGCGATGATCAGTAATGTTCGCGCAAAACGGTTGGTGCAAGGCGGATCAACGCTCACACAGCAATTGGCAAAGAACATGTTTCTTGAGCCGGAACGCACCCTTGGTCGAAAGGTTCAGGAACTCATTCTGGCAATCTGGCTGGAGACGAAATACACAAAAGACGAAATCCTCGAGCTTTACCTGAACCGTGTGTATTTCGGTTCGGGCGCTTACGGGGTAGACGCGGCTTCACGACGTTATTTCTCAAAGTCAGCTCGTGATGTAAGCTTGGCAGAGGCTGCACTTCTGGCAGGTTTGCTTAAAGCGCCATCGAAATTATCTCCTGCCCGCAATCCAAAACTTGCCGAAGCGCGTGCACAACTGGTGCTTGCTGCCATGCGCCGGGAAGACTTTATTACAGACCGAGAGGCTGCAAAAGCCCTTACTCAGGAGGCCAAGAAGGCAAAACGATACTGGAGTGGCTCGGAACATTATGTGGCGGATATGGTCATGAAAGAAGCCATCAATGTGCTTGGTGGCGAATTGAAGGAAGATGTCATCATCGACACGACTGTAGATCTTTCATTGCAGAAACTGGCAGGCGAGACCATTGAGAATACGCTCAATGCAAACGGTAAGAAACGCAATGTCAGTCAGGGCGCTCTCGTATCCATGTCGCCAACAGGCGAGATACGTGCCCTTGTTGGCGGTCGTGAATATGCCGACAGTCAGTATAACCGCGCAACAGAAGCCAAACGCCAACCCGGTTCTGCATTCAAGCCAATCGTTTATTTGGCCGCGATGGAAGCAGGACGCACCCCGGTTTCTGTACGGCAGGACTTGCCGGTGAAAATTGGGAAATGGACACCGGTAAATTATGATCGGAAATACCGTGGCCCAGTAACCCTCGACACTGCACTTACAAAATCGCTCAACACCATCGCAGCGCAAATGGCAATGGAAGTCGGGCCAAAGAAGGTAGTGAACACGGCAAAACGTCTCGGCATTCGTTCTAAATTACAAGCCAATGCTTCGATTTCTTTGGGCACTTCAGAAGTCACATTGCTCGAACTAACCGGCGCCTATGCACCGTTTGCAAACGGCGGCGAGTTTGTTGATCCGCATCTCATTCGTCAGATCAGAGACAAGGATGGTACCGTGCTTTACGACCGTTCCGGCATACCTGCGACATTGGTTATCAGGCCAAGGGAAGTTGGCATGATGAACTACATGCTGTCTCACGTAATTTCAAAAGGTACGGGGCGAAAAGCAAGTCTTGGCAAACGCCAAGCTGCTGGCAAAACCGGAACCAGCCAAAAGTCTCGTGATGGGTTGTTTGTGGGTTATACATCAGACTTGGTAACGGGCGTTTGGTATGGCAACGATGACGGAAGCCCAACCAAGAAAGTAACGGGCGGCTCCTTGCCTGCGGAAAGCTGGAAAACGTTCATGGAAACAGCCCATGAGGGAGAGCCTCTAGGCGCACTACCCGGTAACTACGTGCCAGATCCGGTTGTTGCATCCATCCCTAAAGAAACAATCAAAAAGCAGCAAAATCGCACAAACAATAATCGCAGCATTGATGACGTTATTCACTCAGATAGCCGCAGTCAGCGCAGAACTTTGAATGAAATTGACAACGGCCCACGCCCATCCGCAAACGTTGGCGAAGCGAGACCGAAGCCGAAAAACATTCTGGACCTATTGTTTGGAAGAGACTGACCGCAAAACTAGCGGTCAGCCGAATTGCTTAAACGTTTATCCCAGATTTGGAATACGAAGCATCTGACCCGGATAAATAAGATCAGGGTCTTTCAGCATGGGCTTATTCGCTTCAAAAATCTCGGTATATTTTGAGCCGTTTCCGTAATGCTTCTTTGCAATCTTCCAGAGATTGTCGCCCTTTTTCACTTCATGGAAAACAGGACCATCTGCAGCGGCACCTGATGTATCAGCTACTTTAATTTCAGAAGCCTCCACTTGAGAAACCCCGAGCGTGTTGCCCACTGCCATAATTGCTTTTTCAAAAATCGATTGATCCGCAACCTCACCTTTGATCACAGCTTTGTCGCCTTCAATCTCGACCGATACATTTTCGGTCCCAAGGCCGTGGCTATCCAGTTCTTGTTTTAGATCATCTGCGCTTGGTGGTGTTTCTTCATCACCAATGCCCAGCTTTTTGCCGACTGATTTTACGAAATCAAATATGCCCATTTTGGCCTCCTGTTATGATGGAGGTTGCGCAAGTGGTGAAGCGCAACCCTACCGTTACCGGAGATTACTTTAGCTTATTCGGCTTTCAATGCCACCGCTTTTACGTCATCACCAACATGCGCTTCGAACTGTTTAAAGTTATCAGCAAACATGCCGACAAGCTTCTTGGCTTGCGCATCATATGCAGATGCATCTGACCAAGTTCCGCGCGGGTTCAAAATGCTGGTATCCACATCCGCAACACTTTCGGGAACCATGAAGCCAAAATTTTCATCTTCGCGGAAAGATGCATTCTTCAGGGATCCATCAAGAGCGGCAGTGAGCAGTGCTCGGGTCTCTTTAATAGGCATGCGATTGCCAACGCCATATTCACCGCCGGTCCAACCGGTATTCACAAGCCAGCAATCGACATTGTGTTTCGCGATCAAATCACGAAGCAAACTGCCATACTCAGATGGATGACGCGGCATGAATGGCGCGCCAAAACAGGTTGAGAATGTTGCTTGCGCGCCAGTAACGCCCTTTTCAGTGCCAGCCACTTTGGCGGTATAGCCTGAAAGGAAGTGATACATCGCTTGGGCCGGTGTAAGTTTTGCAATTGGAGGCAAAACACCAAACGCATCAGCAGTAAGCATGATTATGTTCTTTGGATGTGGAGCCATCCCGGTGTCTGAAGCATTTGGAATGAAATGAATTGGATACGCACAACGTGAGTTCTCTGTCAGAGATCCATCATCGAAATCCGGCGCGCGGTTCTCATCCAGAACAACATTTTCCAGCACAGTGCCAAAACGCTGTGTCGTCGAATAAATTTCCGGCTCTGACTCAGCAGAAAGGCGGATGGTTTTCGCATAACACCCGCCTTCAAAGTTAAAGATACCGTCTTCATTCCAACCATGCTCATCATCACCCACAAGCGTACGGTTAGGATCAGCAGAGAGTGTTGTTTTACCGGTACCGGACAAACCAAAGAACACTGCACTATCACCAGCTTCGCCATGGTTGGCAGAACAATGCATCGGCATCGTACCAGATGCTGGCAGCAGGAAGTTCAAGTATGAGAACACAGACTTCTTCATTTCGCCTGCATATGAAGTACCAGCGACCAGAACCAGTTTCTCCTGAAAGTCGCAAGCGATGATGGTGCCCGTGCGGCAATCGTGGCGTTCCGGATCAGCCTCGAAATCAGGCAAATTGATAACTGTGAACTCTGCATCAAAGCCGGCAAGTTCTGATTGATCGGGACGGATCAGCAAATTGCGAATGAACAATGCATGCCACGCTTTGACAGTGATTACGCGAACATTCAAACGGGATGCTTTATCAGCACCACCGTAAAGATCTTGCACGAACAATTCTTTGCCCGCAGCATGAGCCATCATATCCGCTTTGAGGTTGGCAAATCCTTCCTCTGACATTCCCTTGTTATTGTCCCACCAAACGACATCGCGTGTGGCATCATTCTTAACAATGAAACGATCTTGGGCGGAACGTCCTGTATGAACTCCGGTTTCAACACGCAAAGCACCCATATTGGTGAGTGTGGATTCACCTCGTGCAATTGAAGCCTCATAGAGCTGAGGTGCACGAAGATTAGCGTGAATTTCACCCGGTTGCGTAAGGCCAAGCGTGTTTAGATGGTTTTTGATTGCTTCCGCGCCCATGAAGTTGTCCGTTCCAAAAATCTGAGAATGTTCGGCTGATCGCCTTAAATGGTGGCCTGTCATACAAAGACCCGAAACGAAATGCCACCAATAAGTTGGTATTTTTACCAATTTTGAGTCAGAAATAGCCCGTTTGGACCCAAAAACAGCATTTCAGTAATACTAAAGGCAAAGATTGGGCTGGTAATGCGATTGGCAAAACGCCATATTTTACCCATGTTTATGGCGCCAATGCTTGGCTTGAAATGCTTAATGCACCAAACTTTATGTATTGATCTGACGGAGAATTTTTTATGCCCACGATTGCATTGGTAGATGATGACCGCAATATTTTGACTTCGGTCTCAATTGCTCTGGAATCCGAAGGATACAAGGTCGAAACCTATACAGACGGCACTTCGGCTTTGGATGGACTAAATCATCGCCGTCCAGACCTTGCTATTTTTGATATCAAGATGCCCCGCATGGACGGCATGGAGCTGCTTCGTCGCTTAAGACAGACATCCGACTTACCGGTTATTTTTCTAACTTCGAAAGACGATGAGATCGACGAACTCTTTGGTTTGAAAATGGGTGCGGATGACTTTATTACAAAGCCCTTTTCACAAAGACTGTTAGTCGAACGTGTAAAAGCGGTACTGAGACGGGCAGCGGCAACGCCGGGCAATGGTTCTGTATCCGCAGAAGCAGATGCGGCAAACACCCTTGAGCGCGGCCTCTTGGTGATGGACAAAGAACGCCATACCTGCACTTGGAATGGAAAACCCGTAACTCTGACCGTTACAGAATTTCTTATTCTATACGCACTTGCTCAGCGCCCTGGTGTCGTGAAAAGCCGCGATTCACTTATGGACGCCGCGTATGACGACCAAGTGTATGTGGATGACAGAACCATTGACAGTCACATCAAACGATTGCGCAAGAAATTTAAGGTCGATGACACTGAGTTCGATATGATAGAAACCCTTTACGGGGTGGGATATCGCTTTAAGGAAAACTAGGCCGCAGTCTGGATTAAAGGGATTGAATGACGCTGGAAACAGTCAACGCAGAAGTGCAACTTGAAGGCGAAGCCGACAATCAGGTTTCGACCAAGAAAG
>CALLHT010000251.1 GCA_938009335.1 uncultured Rhizobiaceae group bacterium | reverse complement strand
CTTGCTGCTGGAATGGGTGTTCTTGGCGCTTTCGCAACATGGCTCATCACCGGTTGGCTTGCACGTAGAAAAGCTTCACAGCCTGCCGAAGATGACACTGTGGCGCAAATGCTCTCCTCAAAAGAGCCGCTGAATGTTTGGCGCGTGCCGGGCGCCATGGGCGCTTATCTTAAATTCCTAAGCCTTGCAGCAGGAAGCCTTGTGGGGAATGTTGTGGTTATTGCGTTGGTAATTGGCACAGCGTTCTTGACCATCACTGCATTTGGTGAAAACAGCAAAGGCGTTGAATTCTTCGTTGATGAAGAACCCGACATTGCCCTGATGTTTGTCTCCGCTCGCGGCAACCTCTCCGGTGCAGACATTCGTGATTTGGCCATTCGGGTTGAGAACGAGGTCCTTAAAGTTAAGGGCATTGAGAATGTGGTGATGAATGCAACCGCACCAGGCGGTGGTGGCGGCAATGCGCCTAATCCTTCCCTTCCGCAGGACTTGCCGGCTGACAATGTTGCAACCCTGACGCTGGAACTTTCTGATTACTCCGAGCGCCGGCGCGCGCGCGAAATCTTTGCGGAAGCACGTGAGCGCACAGCTAGCATTCCGGGCATTAAGGTAGAGCTGCGCAAGATTGAAGGCGGCCCTCCAACCGGCAAAGACATTCGCCTTGAAGTGAAATCTACGAATTATGAGACGCTCATTCAGGCGGTTACCCGAATTCGAGGCAAGTTCGACACGCTGGACAATATTCAGGATCTCGAGGACGGTCGCCCGCTCCCCGGCATTGACTGGAAATTGACGGTCGACCGCGAGGAAGCCGGTCGTTACAACGCGAGCATTCCTGCTGTTGGTGCGATGATCCAGTTGATCACCAACGGGGCTTTGATCGGAACCGCCAACCCGGACGATTCTGACGATCAGATCGATATTCGCGTTCGCCTTCCCGAAGAAGAACGTTCTCTCAATATGCTCAATGAGTTCAAACTTCGCACGCCAAACGGGCAAGTACCGATTTCTAACTTTGTAGACATGCAGGCGAAACCCCGCGTGTCTTCGATTACGCGTCGTGATGGTCTTTATTCGATGGACATCAAAGCGAACCTGCTCGCTTCTGCAAAGGTCGATGGCCTGACGCCAGACGAGAAAATTTCTGAAATCCAAACTTGGCTTGATGAACAGGAATGGCCTGAAAATATCTTCCTCAAGTTCCGTGGTGCAGATGAGGAGCAGAAAGAATCCGGAGAGTTTTTGGGCAAAGCAGCTCTTGGCGCCCTATTCCTGATGTTCATTATCCTGCTAACGCAGTTCAACTCATTCTATCAGACCATCATCACCCTGATGACCGTTATTCTGGCGATTGTTGGCGTTCTTATTGGCATGATGATCACAGGGCAGAAATTCTCGATCATCATGACAGGTACAGGCGTGGTTGCCTTAGCAGGCATCGTGGTGAACAATGCAATTGTTCTGATCGATACGTATAATCGTCTGAGAAGCGAGGGGTTGGAGGTTCGTGATGCGGTGCTGAAAACCTCCGGTCAGAGGTTGCGTCCGATTTTGTTGACAACCATCACAACCATCATGGGCCTTGTGCCAATGGCGATGGAGACGAACCTCAACTTCTTTACGCAAACCATCACCATCGGCTCAATCACCGCAATCTGGTGGACACAGCTTGCAACTGCGATCATCTCTGGCCTGGCATTCTCGACGCTGCTGACGCTGATCGTTATTCCTTCTGCATTGGCATTGCCGACAAACATTGTGCGCTCTGGCAAATGGGTTGCGTCACCGATCACCCGTCGCACCCAGGCTGCAGTGGCTGCACCTACTGCTCAAGCTCTGCCGGAAATTCAGGAAGAAGAACTGGTCCCTACAATTGCGAGTGAACCTGAGGTTCAAGAGCCAGTGGCTGAACCTGTTGCGGAGCCTGTAGCGGAGAAGAAACCAACGCGCAAACCGGTTGCCAAGCCAATACCGAAGCAGCGGAAGGTTCCGGTGAAGAAAGCAGCTTCATCAAAAGCGAAGACCACAACGGACGAAGACGACACTCCACCGAAAACATCGCCTATTGCGGATGCCGCTGAATAAGGTGTCAGGTTCTTTGTATGCGAATGAAAGCGCCCCTTCAAATGGAGGGGTGTTTTTTATGAGCGGCGGTTATACCGACCCCAATTGCGAACGGAAAACGGAATCGACGCCAGATAAAGAACGGCGATGCCCGCCAACACTTTCCATGGATAACTGAGAAGTGCCGCTGTTAGAAACACTGCAAAAATCATGATCGGGAGAACAAGGTCTCTGCGGATTTTCTCGCTGATGTTTTTACCGGAAAATGTCGGAATATTCGAAACCATCAAGAAGCCGCATCCAAGCGTGAACAGAATGCTGAAACCAGAAAATACCGCGCTTTCCGGAATTCCCAACAATTGCAGATAGACTGGCAAGAGGACGAGGAGCGCGCCTGCAGGCGCAGGAACGCCAACGAAGAAACGATACTGCCACTCCGGTTGATCCGGATTATCCAACATGACGTTAAAGCGCGCCAATCGCAAACAGGCGCAACTTGCATAGATCAGGCAAACCGTCCAGCCAAACGGCATGTCTTTCAAAAGCGTGAAATATAAGAGCAGCGCGGTTGCAACGCCGAAGTTCACAAAGTCTGCAAGGCTATCCATTTCGGCGCCGAAGCGGGTTGAGGATTTCAGAAAGCGCGCGACGCGTCCATCAATGCCATCGAGGAATGCCGCAAAGATGATTGCCGCAACCGCAAGTTCCAACCTGTCTTCAATCGCAAACCGAATGGCGGTAAGGCCGGAACAGATCGCCAGCAACGTCAGCAGATTTGGAAAGATTGTGCGAAGCGGTACATCTCGAAGTCTTGTCGGCGCTTCCTCTGTCTGGGCTTCCGGAAGATCATCACCATCGGGATCAAAGGGAGGAAACGGGCTTTCCATGATTAGCTCACGCGGATCAGAGGAACAGGTTTCTGCTTACTAAAATTTGCGAGGACTGTTTCACCTGCAACGGCAATCTGGCCAACTGATACGTTCGCATTTGCCTTTGGCGGTAAATACACATCGAGGCGTGAGCCGAAGCGGATGAGACCGAACCGTTCACCCACCGCGATCGTTTCGCCTTCCTGCGCCCAACATACAATGCGACGAGCCACAAGACCGGCGATCTGCACCACGGCCATATCGCCTTTTTCAGTTTCAATAACCAGAGAATTACGCTCGTTTTCCTGAGAGGCCTTATCAAGCTCCGCATTCAGGAAGCTGCCTTTTTTGTAAAAAATTCCGGTTATTTTTCCCTTCATTGGCGCGCGGTTCACGTGGCAGTTGAACACGTTCATAAAAACAGAAATTCGCAGCATAGGCTCTTCACCAAGACCAAGCTCCTTTGGCGGCACAACCTGCCCAACATGGGAGACTTTGCCATCAGCAGGGCTGATCACCAGTTCGTCGCTTACCGGGGTTACGCGTTGTGGATCACGGAAAAAAAGCGCGCACCAGATCGTCAGCGCCAGCCCGAGATAGAAGAGCGGATCCCATATCCAACCCAGGATCAACGTTAGAACAGCAAATGCTGCGATGAATGGATACCCCTCGCGGTGGATTGGGGGAAAAGCATTCTTGATGGTATCGAGCAAGCTCATGGGTGTTCCGGTCTTTTGATTTGCGAAAGTTCGCTATGGCTATCAGTTTTATCGCTCAAGCTCAATCACTGGCAGGCTCTTTACGACCCAAAATTCCCAGCGTGTCATTCTCTCTTGCTGCACGCAATTTGTCTTCTGCTTCAGTTGCCTCGCGCTGGCGATTCCACATTTCAGAGTAAAGTCCTTTTTTGCGCAATAATTGTTTGTGCGTGCCACGCTCGATCACCTCGCCAGAGCGCAGAACCAATATCTCATCTGCCGACACGACCGTTGAAAGCCTGTGCGCAATAACTACCGTTGTGCGGTCACGCGAGACCTCATCAAGCGCTGTCTGGATTTCACGTTCCGTTTGCGTGTCCAACGCAGATGTCGCCTCATCTAATATGAGAATTGGAGGAGCCTTCAAAAGCGTTCTGGCAATTGCAACGCGTTGTTTTTCACCACCAGAAAGTTTCAGTCCGCGCTCGCCAACTTCTGTTTTAAAGCCATCTGGCAAGGCACGGATAAAGTCACCAATCTGGGCCATCTCTGCAGCCGCTTCAACCTCTTCGTCGCTCGCATCTGGCCTGCCATAGCGAATGTTGTAGGCAATCGTTTCGTTGAACAGAACCGTGTCCTGAGGAACCATCCCCACACGAGAGCGCAAGCTTTCCTGTTTAACATCCCGAAGGTCCTGACCATCAATGGTGATCGAACCCTCAATCACATCATAGAAGCGGAACAATAGCCGTGAGATGGTCGACTTACCCGCACCTGACGGGCCCACGATTGCTACCGTTTTTCCTGCGGGAACTTTAAACGAAATGTCCCTTAGGATTTTGCGCTCTTTATCATAGTGAAACCGGACGTTCTTGAATTCAATCTCACCGTTTTCAACTATCATGTCTGGGGCGTTTGGCTTGTCTTGAATTTCCTGCTCAACGCCCATCAGCTTGAACATTTCTTCAAGATCAGCAAATCCCTGACGAATTTCACGATAAATGAACCCGATGAAATTGAGCGGCAGGAAGAGCTGCATCAACAAGGCATTGATCATGACAAAGTCACCAAGCGTTTGTGATCCATCCTGAACCGCTTGCGCAGAGAGAATCATGCAGGCGACCATTCCAAAACCCATGATCACGGCTTGCCCAAAGTTCAGCCAAGCGAGCGATGTCCAGACTTTTGTGGCAGCGACTTCGTAGCGCGCCATAGACTCGCCAAAGCGGTTTGCTTCCAATTGCTCGTTGCCGAAGTACTTCACCGTTTCAAAATTCAGAAGTGAGTCAATCGCCTTGGAGTTGGCTTCTGTATCGTTGGTGTTCATATCGCGGCGAATATTGATGCGCCAATCAGATGCTTTCACCGTGAACCAGATATACGCAACCACCATAATGACAACGATTGCGACATAGCGAAAATCAAACCAATACCAGATCACGATTGCCATCAGAGCAAATTCCAGAATGGTAGGAATGCCGTTCAAAATAGAAAACCGCACAATCGCTTCGATGCCTTTCGTGCCACGCTCAATGACGCGGGAAAGGCCACCGGTTCTTCGCTGCAAATGATATCGCAAGCTCAAAGCATGGAGATGACGAAAGACTATTGTGGCAAGCCGCCGCACTGCAAACTGGCCCACACTGGCAAACAGGGCATCGCGAAGCTGATTCAGGGCGATAACTAAAACACGCCCGATATTATAAGCAACAATCAGAATAATCGGCGTAAGCAAAAATAATGGGATGAGTTTCTCAGCTGTAAGATCAGCACTCAACTCTCCTGTCAGAGCATCTGTTGCAAGCTTATAGAAATATGGCACCAACACAGTGACTATTTTTCCGATTACCATAAACAGCGATGCATATATCACGCGGCGTTTGAGGTCTGGGCGATCGTTCGGCCACATGTAAGGCCAAAGCGTTATGAAGGTTTGCCATAGACTGCCGGAGTCGGCGCTGATTTCAGGTGTTGCTTTGGCCTGAGTATTTTTCGCCTTCGTATTCATAGCTTGCACAAGCCCTTCGCCTGTTTGCTGAACCCGTCAAAGACAATCCCAAGATATTCAAACGCCGTTGGATCAATGGAATACAGCATTCGGGTTCCGTCTTTGTTGGCTGTTAGAACACCTGCATCTTTCAAAACGCCAAGGTGTTGTGAAATCGTGGATTGCGAGTGATCAAAGCAGTCGCACAACTCCCCGCAGCAGCAACATGCTTGAGAAAGCAAATGCTGAATGACCTTCAGGCGCACGGGGTGGCCGAGTGCTTTTAGCATCTCTGCAGTTTTCTCATGCGTTAGGGAATCGTTAGATCGAAGTTTCTGATCAGGCATCCTGCTCAATTATCGGCATTTACCGATAAAGTCAAACCGCAATGGCATAATATTACAATCTAGCCTTGGTCCTGTTCGCCATTGGTATTTTCGTCTTCAGGGACTTTCAACACCTGACCGGGAAAGATCAGATGAGGGTCACGGACCTGATCCCGGTTAGCATCAAAAATGGTTGTGTACCGAATACCAGCGCCATAGTTTCTGCGCGCAACACGCCATAGATTATCGCCGCGGCGGATGATCACCGACGAGCCTGTTCGAATAACGTTGTCTTCAGTTTCTTCTTCTTTTGCGATTTGATCTTCGGGTTCTTGTGCCGATTGTTTAATCTCAACTTCTGGTTCAGGTGCTTCGGCGACTTCCTTAGTTTCTTCAGATTGCGGAGCTTCCGCTGTTTTTTCTTCCACGGCAGGTTTGGCAACTTTTTTCGCGCCACCAAGGAGAGCCGAGAGAGGAATAGTCTTCTTTTTCTTTGGCTTTTCTGCGGTGTCAGGTTCCACCTTTGCAACAACTACCTGGGGTTCATGAATGAGTTTGACCTGTGCACGCGCAACAACCTTGCCGGACACCTGATTGCTCATATCCGCACGAATATCGTATTTTCCAGCCGATAGTTTTCTTGTGCCTTCAAACAAAAAGGCACCGTTTTCAGATACTGTCGCGCTGCCGAGTAAATCTCCATCAAGATAAAGGTTCACAGACATTCCGGGTTCTCCGGTTCCGGCAATGAAGAGCTTATCGCCCTCCACTTCAGCAGCCTCAATCAGTACGGGTTTTACAGGAACCGGGCTTGGTTGGACGCCCGCCACTTCGGCATTTTTGATCGAAACCGCAACATCCTCGTTTTTGGTTTTCACCTCGACTTTGGATACGTCAGAGGCAATGTTGCCCAGTTCAATTTTCGCCACTTCTTTTTCTGCCTCTTGTTCTGGCTCTGGCTCAACAACAGGCTCTTCAATCGCAGCCACCTCTTCAGGCTCAGGTTTACTGAGCACCCGGCTGGCTTCACCCGGCTCTGTGACTAATACAGTGAGCTCTTCCTGCTTTTCAGGCAAAGGCACATTCACCAAGCCCGCTTGAGCAGACGTTAGAACTTCTCCATCGGGGCCGGTTGCCCGCAACGTGAGCTGATGCAGGCCGGGCGCCAGCTGACGCTCCAGAACAAAGGCGAAATCTCCGGTTGATCCGCTCGTCGTTTTAGCAATCGAGATTTCACCATCGAACAATTCTATTTCACTGTCCGCAGGTCCACTCCCTGCAATCACCGCATTACCGTCCGGTTCTACGCGCAGAACCGTAAACTCCGGCAAGGTCGACTCCACTGCAGTAGCGGGCTTTTCTTCAGCGGGCGTTGGTTCTTCGACAGCGGCTGGTTCTTCAACCGGCTTTGGCTCAGGATCTAGACTGGCAATTTCTAAATTCTCGGATTGAGGATCAAGCACAGTTTTCGGTGTGGCGGCTTCTTCAGATTGTGAAACAACAGCGGCTACTGGTTGCTCTACTGGTTTAGGCACATTTGGCTCAACAAAGACAAAATAACTAGCAACGCCAGCGGCAGCGACACCTGTTGTTGAAAACAAAACGGGTAAGAGTGGCTTCACCATGGTTGTTCGTGCCCCTGAGTGACCATATGATCGATTACAATTCTTATAGCATAAGCGCGCGTTTCATCTATAGCGGATAGCGAAACGGACGTTAGGCCATCATACTTTTGACAGGAAAACAGCGTATCATGCCAGAAATCAAATCAATTTGCGTTTATTGCGGATCAAGCCCGGGCACGGATCCGGCGTTTGTGGCGACAGCACATGCCTTGGGTGAATTGCTTTCGGCAAAGAACATTCGGCTAGTTTATGGCGGCGGTACGCGCGGGCTGATGGGGGCTGTTGCCCAAGGTGCGCATGACCAAGGAGGAACGGTCACTGGCATCATTCCTCAATTTCTGCTGGATCATGAAGCAGCGCATAACCCTTCGCTTTACTGCGATGAGGTGATTGTTTGTGATACCATGCATGAGCGCAAAACGCTGATGTTTGAAAAAGCGGATGCTTTCATCACCCTGCCCGGCGGCATTGGAACCCTAGAAGAAGTGGTTGAGATGATGACATGGGCTCAACTCGGGCGACATCAAAAGCCCATTTATCTATTAAACATCAACGACTTCTGGGATCCATTTGTGGAATTGATTCAACACATGGAAGACAATCAATTCCTGCATCAAGCGGCAAAAGCCAAGCCGATAACCGTCACCAATCTGGATCAGCTTGCTGAACAGTTATCAACATAGGCTGTTACAGACCTGTCACATTGGCATGCGATGGATAGGCCATCGCAGCCCCAAACCCTGCGACCCGATCGCGGTTTCCCCGTCCCCCAAAATCGCCGCGATCCTACTGGCCATCTTCTGTAAGAGCAGACGATGGCCTTTCTTTTTTCGAACTTTGCATAATCGACAGGGCGTAGAGGACAAGCGCAAACCAGATCATAGCGAAGGCTGCCAGTTGCACCTCACGCATGGGCTCTTTGAAAATGAAGACCCCGATCAGGAAAATCATGGTGGGGACTAAAAACTGCATCAGGCCAATTGTGGATAGTCTCAAGCGCTTGGCGCCAACCGAAAAAAGAATCAATGGCGTGGCGGTTGCAGGTCCGGCGAGAATCATCAGCCAGCTCACTTCCGGCGATTCGAAGAATACAGACGTGCCATTCATCATCTTCCAGCCGATAAAGCCTGCGACAATCGGGAAGATGAGCAGGATTTCAATCAGGAACCCTTGAGTTGGGCCCACATCCACTGTTTTCCGGATCAGCCCATAAAGGCCAAAGGTTAGCGCAAGGGCAATACTCACCCAAGGAAACTGCCCGCCTACAACGGTCAACATCAAAACTGCGGCAGCTGCAATGAGAATGGCGGCAAGTTGCAAGCGGTTAAACCGATCACCCAAAAAGACAAAGCCAAGCAGCACGGTGATGAGCGGATTGATGTAATAGGCAAGTGCTGTATCCAGAACGCGGTCTACGGTAATCGCCCAAATAAAAACACCCCAATTGAAGGAGACGAGGCAAGAGCTGAGAAAGAGGGTTGCAACCTTTTTTGGCGAACGCAGCGCGGGCATGATGTCGCCTGTTCGCTTGAGCGCAATACAGACAATGATCGCAATCGGCAAAGACCAGAAAGCGCGATGCGCGGTTACTTCAACCGGATCATAATTCTCCGTCAGTTTCCAGAAGAGCGGAAGCGTTCCCCATATCAGATAAGCCGATAGCGCAAAGAAAAAGCCCGAGCGGGAGTTATCGCTCATAGGATTTCAATTCGGAAAAAATAGATTCGTAATTTTGAGAAAACATAAATTGGATAAGCTTGGTGGACAGAAATCGGGGAACATTTTCAGCCTCCACCATTTCACTCTTTGACCAAGGAATAAAGCCCAATAATTTTGTGCTAACACTGTGGTGGAAATACACCGTCATCTCGTCATCCGTACGCGGCATAAGATGCAAAATCTTACTGTCCTGATCAGAGACAAGTCCAAAGCCCGGCGGACAGGAACCTGTCTCTTCAGCTTCTAGCCTTGCTTCAAGCGCCAACTCTTCGCCCCAATCAATTTTCGAAAACTCTGCCAGCGCCTGCCCGAGCGCCGCGCCTTTAAATGTTGGGCCTTCAAAATCAGCGCGCTGAAACCAGTAATGATCAACCATTGTGAACTATTCCAAATTTATTCGGCCACACGATAGGCGGATAATTTTTCTTCAACCTCACCCCATTCTGCAGACCAAATGGACGACAGTATCGGGTCTAGCTTTTCACGGGGAATTCTTTCTGCTTTTATTTGTTTAATTGGTGGAACAAATACAGATTTCTCGGTTGGTTGAGCAATTGACAAATCAATGTCTATTCCAATGCCATGTTCCGAATGCCTAATTTCCGCCCGCGAATACATATTGAACCTTATGGCGAGAACATCATTTGCTTTGCATTCGCCTAGTATGTGTAAAATTTGTGAGAAACTCACAGTCCCAAACTGGACAACCTCGTGGTTGCCGATAAGCTTCATTCGATAAGCGATAGACTGGTCATTAGGCTCTCGCTCTACTGGAGTCTGAGACCGAATAACTGTTTCAACTGTGATCCCATTTTTGACCATTACTGTTTGCAGCAAGACAAGCAGTATAGAATAGGAAACTAGCAAAAACTGTAGCCCAAAGGCATGAAAAATCACCCATCCTCCAAAACCAGTTGTCCACCACAGTAGTTCGCTGATTCCTAAAAAGAGCGCAGTCAATACACTACAACCAAAAGCATTTATTAGTCTTACAGCCCCTTCTTTACCCTTAACGATATCCGTTGCATCTGGCGAAGATATTACCCAAAATATTTGAATGAAAATTATTACGCTGCCAAGGGCCCACAACCGCATGATATCTTGATTGTCATATGTAACAGCCGTTGCCGGGATAAGAATCATCACCAAAAATTGCAGAATGCCAATCACTCTGAAATGCACAGGGGATTTTTTACGATTGTTGCGGTTCGAAGCCCCCGATTGTTTAAAGACAAAAATCAAAAGAAGAGGCATTGCGAGAACAGCGAACACCCAACCAAAAACGAAATTGATGAGTATCACTAAGAGCGGCACGCCAAATAACAAACCGCCCAAGAACCTTAAGCATCCGGAGCTGGAAACTGCCATCTCATGCGGATCGATTTGATCTGCATATAGCTTCTTCCTAAATTTGTTTTTTGAAACTTCTTCTAAACTACGATCTTTTTCTGGTTCTTTATCCATGAATATTAAATAGTGATTTTAAACTCGGATTTTAGTATTGATTCTCGTAATTCAAACCTTCATCAGTTTATAATTAATGGAATCTATCAGCGCCTGAAATGAAGCATCGATAATATTGTCGGATACACCAACAGTCGTCCAACGCTCGCCCGATCCATCGGTTGATTCAATTAGCACGCGGGTTATCGCTTCGGTACCACCATTAAGGATGCGCACTTTATAGTCCACGAGTTCAAGGTCTGCGATTTGATCCTGATATTTCCCCAAATCCTTACGAAGCGCGTTATCCAGTGCGTTGACGGGCCCCTGCCCCTCAGCCACCGAGAGAAGCTGTTCGCCATCCACATCGAGTTTCACGACTGCCTCTGACACGTTGATGATATCGCCCACCGCGTTGAAGCGGCGCTCAACCTGACAGCGGTAAGAATCGATCTTGAAGAACTGCGGAACAGAGCCCAGATGGCGTCTTGCCAAAAGCTCAAAACTTGCGTCCGCCGCCTCGTAAGCAAAACCCGATGCCTCGCGCTCTTTTACGATAGAGATCAGGCTATCAAGTTTGGGATTGGATTTCTCAACCTCGATGCCGCGGCGCGCAAGCTCGTTGATGAAGTTGGACTTGCCACCCTGATCAGAGACCATAACACGGCGATCATTGCCCACACTTTCGGGCTTCACATGCTCATAGGTTTCCGGCTCTTTGAGAATGGCGGATGCATGAATGCCGGCCTTGGTCGCGAAAGCCGACGACCCCACATAAGGTGCCTGATGGTCGGGCGCGCGATTGAGAAGCTCGTCAAACTTATGTGACAGGCGGGAAAGTTCTCCCAGTTTATCGTCGCTGATGCTTATTTCGAAGCGCTCGGCATAAGCGGGTTTCAGCGCCAAAGTCGGAATGATGGTCACTAGGTTTGCATTGCCGCATCGCTCTCCAATGCCGTTTAATGTGCCTTGAATTTGCCGTGCGCCTGCGTTGACTGCCGCAAGAGAATTCGCGACCGCCTGCCCCGTATCATCATGCGCATGAATGCCCAAATGACTGCCCGGGATTGCTTTCACAACCTGCGAAACGATTTCCTCAACCTCATGAGGCTGAGTGCCGCCATTCGTGTCGCACAACACCACCCAGCGCGCGCCGGCCGCATAGGCCGTTGCCGCACACTGTAGTGCGTATTCAGGATTGGCTTTGAACCCGTCAAAGAAATGCTCGCAATCGACCATCGCTTCGCGGCCTGCATCAGTCACCGCTTTTACAGAAGCCTTGATGCAATCGAGGTTTTCCTCATTTGTCGTGCCAAGCGCCACTTTGACATGATAGTCCCAAGCCTTTGCCACATAACACGTGGCATCGGTCTCCGCCTGCAAAAGCGCCGCAACGCCCGGATCATTGGACGCTGAAACACCCGGGCGCTTCGTCATGCCGAAACCTACAAAGCTCGCGTGCTTCGTGCGCTTTTTGGAAAAGAACTCCGTATCGGTCGGGTTTGCTCCGGGGTATCCACCTTCCACATAATCAAGGCCCAAATCGTCCAGCATCTCGGCGATGGCGATTTTGTCCTGAACTGAAAAATCAATCCCCGGCGTCTGCTGGCCGTCGCGCAATGTGGTGTCGAATAGGTAGATCTTGTCTTTGGCGGTCATGGTGTATTCTTTCAGATTTTCAGCAAGTTTGCGACGGCGGATTCTTTGTTTTGCCTGTCCTTGCCGCTTCGCGTCTGCGGGCAAGGCGGGCAGCTTAAAGTAGTATCAAAAAGGTAGATGCGTTCTTTGGTCATGATTTATTCCGGTTTATGGCACACGACTTCGATGTTGTGACCATCCGGGCCACGCACAAAGGCGCCGTAGTAATGTTCGTGATAATGCGGTCTGGGACCGGGAGCACCATTGTCCTCGCCGCCCGCTTGAAGCGCTGCTGCGTAAAACGCGTCCACTTGCGCCCGGCTGGTCGCCGTGAAAGCAACATGCAGCGGCGGCGTTTGCGGCTCGCCTTCATGGATCCAGAAAACAGGGTTATCGATGCCATATCCACCAACTTTTTCACCGCCAGTGTGTTCTTCCGGAACCATCATTAAAAGTGATGCCCCAATCGGTGCTAGTGCCCTGTCGAAAAAGCTCCTGGCAGTATCGAAGTCTGTAAAACCGAAACCCACGTGATCGATCATGATTTTGGCTCCCAGTTTTCCGTGTCATGATCAGGGTGCTGATGATTGCTTTCGCAAATCTCTTTCACCCATTGAGGTGGCGTTTCCCCATCGCCTTCTGTTGTGTGACCGGGAAGCGCATCAAGTTGAGTGATCCAATCATAGCGCCCTTCCGTGCCTGACTGATATTCAGGCGGACAAGTGGCAGGATCATCCAATGAACCAAGCACCACATAGATCGGGTCTTCGCGCGTATCATCCAACATCAAGGGTGTTCCACACCGGTTGCAAAACCCACGCCTAACCGGATCGCAAGAATGAAACCATGTGGGCGAACCTCGAGTATAGGTGAGCGCCTTCCGATCTGTTGTCGCGAATGGCATGAAGTAATTGCCGGCTGCCTTCTGGCACATGCGGCAATGGCAGATATGGGCTTTCTCCAACGCTGCAGATATTTGATAGCGCACGGCACCACATTGGCACCCACCGGTGATGGGGGTTTGAGTCATTGGAATTTCACTCCTCTTTCCTTGAGGACTGCCAAAATATGCTGGCAGACACCGCCGATATCCTTCAAGACATCATCATTCCAAAATCGAAGCACTTGCCAACCTTGGGCTTCAAGATAGCCTGATCGTTTTTCATCATATCGTATTACTTGATCCTCAGCATGCTGACTGCCATCAACCTCGATGACAAGACGATGCTCCGGACAGGCAAAATCGACGATGTAGTTCCCAATCGGCATCTGACGTTTGAACCCCAAGCCTTCGAGGCGATGCGCCCGTAGTTCATTCCACAACTTAAGCTCCGCATCCGTCATGCTTTTTCGCATGCGTTTAGCATTGGCTTTTAGTCCTGGCGAAACAGACTGATGCGGCATGGGTTATATACCCCCCTCTGTCCTGTCGGACATCTCCCCCGCAAGGGGGGAGATTGAAAACCGCAAACACTTCGCACGACTCAAAATATTAAATCTTACCCAACCACTGATCTGTAGCGAAGATGTTGGATATCGCCACAGCGATCTCCCCCCTTGCGGGGGAGATGTCCGACAGGACAGAGGGGGGTGAAATTTTCTCACCGCTTAACTTCCCACGTTGTCACACGTTCGCCGGTTTCTGAATCTTTTGAATCCTTTAGCTGGATTCCTTGAGCGAGAAGTTCATCGCGGATACGGTCTGCTTCGGCGAAGTTTTTATCTGCAAAGAACGCTAGGCGCGCATTGATCGCGTCATTGATTGAGCTTTCATCCAATGCCAATTCTGCTTGACTGAACTCAATACCAAGGATCTTCAATGCTGCAGTTAAGGAAGCGCCAGACAATTGCCCAAGCAAGCCCACCACATCAGAAGAATTCAAATCATCAGCAAGAGACGCGATAACTTTTGATGCATCGCCGACATTATCCTGCTTGGTACGGCGCTCTAATTTAGCGATCACATTCTCCGCCTCTTCCAGTCGCTTCACGCTAAAATCAATCGGCTCGCGGTAATGCGTCATGAGCATCGCAAGGCGCAGGACTTCGCCCGGCCATTTGCGACCGCCGAATTTTTCCGTGTGCAGAAGATCATGGATCGTCACAAAATTTCCGTCCGACTTCGACATCTTCTTGCCTTCAACCTGCAGATAGCCATTGTGCATCCAGACGTTTGCCATTTTGTCTGAGCCATGCGCGCAGCAGGATTGGGCAATCTCATTTTCATGGTGCGGGAAGATCAGATCCAGCCCACCGCCATGGATGTCAAACGTCTCTCCAAGGTAAGCAGCAGACATGGCAGAACACTCAATATGCCAGCCCGGGCGGCCATGGATGGTTTCACCATTAAAGACACCGGCCCAACCCGGTTCATCCGCATTGGACTCTTTCCAGAGTACAAAATCGCCCGCATTTTCCTTGTGGCTTTCCACTGCCACGCGCGCACCCTCAACCTGCTCGTTCAGCTTGCCAATCCGATTGGAAAGCGCGCCATATTTCTCCATGGATCCGACCCGGAACAGCACTTCCTTACCCTGCGCGCCCTCCGCCACATAAGCATGATCTTTATCGAGCAGCGTTTGAATAAGCGATTGCATGTCCGACTTGCCATCTTCGCGCGGCAACACGAATTCGGTTGCACGTGGCTCATACGTGGGTTCCAGGCAGCCCAGCGCCTTCACATCTGCATGGAACTGATTGGCAGTTTTTCCTGTCACATTGCGAATGGCTTCATTGAGCGGCAAATCCGGAAAATCACGCAAGGCACGCGCATTAATCTTGTCATCCACATCCGTGATGTTGCGAACATAAGTGACGTGATCCTCGCCATAGATGTGACGCAGAAGACGGAACAAAACATCAAACACAATCACCGGGCGAGCATTGCCGATATGCGCAAAATCGTAAACGGTCGGCCCGCAGACATACATCCGCACATTCTTATCGTCTTCCGGCCGGAAGAATTCCTTATGACGGGTAAGTGTGTTGTAGAGTTTCAATTCGATCATTCTCAAATTCCAAACAAGGCTGTTCCATGGTCTGGAACGTTCTAAGCTTTTGAGAAGGGTATGAACGACCAGACCAGCGAATCGCTAGTCAATAATGCAAGTGATAATGCAGATGCCGGATGAAGGCATGGTTAAGG
>CALLHT010000250.1 GCA_938009335.1 uncultured Rhizobiaceae group bacterium | reverse complement strand
ATTTTATTTGCGAGGACCGGATTTATCTGGTCAGAATTCTCTCCGAAACTGCTTACAAAATTACTGGTGGTCGGCGTTCTCACATTAAACGCATTTCTCTTGGGTATGATTGCGATGCCGATCTTACGGCGGAACCTCAATCATTCCTACATGGCGTTTTCGCTTGAAGATAAAACCATTCTATGTGTGTTGGCAGCAATATCCACCTGTTCTTGGTTCAGTGGTTTGGTGCTTGGAATCTTTTCAGCACTGAAACCCGCAGACTTTAGTATCATGCTCCCGATGTTTGGAATTTTGTACACAATTGCGATTTTTGGAGCTGTTGTTTTTGCTGTTTTGCTACACATTGTCTGGGAACGACGGGGCGAAAAGGCGTCAGCAGTGTTAATGGCGGATGCGAACGCAGACATGTTTCGCGAAATGCTGGTGGTTCAAGGCACGAATGATTCCGGTGAAAGGTCAGTAAAATCGGCACCCGCGATCACGGCAGCCAAATGAGCAGTGGCTAACGGATGTATCATCGAGACTGTAAAGGAAAATGGTGGGTGATGACGGGATCGAACCGCCGACCTACTCGGTGTAAACGAGTTGCTCTCCCAGCTGAGCTAATCACCCTAAACCAATAGTGTATATCATAAGCGCCACTTTTACGTCTGGTTTGTAAAAGTGGCGCGAGTGACGGGACTCGAACCCGCGACCTCCGGCGTGACAGGCCGGCACTCTAACCAACTGAGCTACACCCGCGCAATTCACAACATGTTGCGAACAGATGCCTGAATTACGGTTTTGTTTGTTTCAAGTCAAGCGACTTTCCGCCGAAGTTTGCAAAAACTTTTCACTCATCAATTGTTAACTGATTGTGGCAAATCAAACCCTTGCGAAACTGGTGCGGGTAAGGTACCCCGTGCATGACAAACACGGGCATTTTCTGCTAGGTTTGTAATGTCTATTGAACAGGAGCCGACAAATGGATGTGGTCCTTCAGGAATATCTCCCTGTAATCATATTTATGGGCCTTTGCGTGGTAATTGGTATTGCCCTTGTGGTTGCGCCTTTTATTGTTGCATATCGTGCGCCAGATGCTGAGAAGCTCTCGGCCTATGAATGCGGATTTAACGCGTTTGACGATTCTCGTATGAAGTTTGATGTCCGCTTTTACCTCGTTGCAATCCTGTTCATTATTTTTGACCTGGAAGTCGCGTTCTTGTTTCCATGGGCGGTGAGCTTTGGAAACCTGGGGTGGTATGGCTTGATTTCTATGTTGGTCTTCTTGGGTGTTCTCACCATCGGTTTCATTTACGAGTGGAAAAAAGGTGCGCTTGAGTGGGATTAATCCTACCAGTGCAGAATGACGGAAAAACGCATGAGCAATACAACTCTTATCGCACCTCAACCCAAGGGTATTCTTGACCCAAATACTGGTAAGCCGATTGGTGCGGATGATGCTTATTTTGGTGAGATCAACAACGAACTTGCCGATAAGGGATTTATTGTAACATCAACGGACGATCTCATTACCTGGGCACGGACAGGCTCCTTGATGTGGATGACGTTTGGTCTTGCATGTTGTGCGGTGGAAATGATGCAGATGTCTATGCCTCGCTATGATGCGGAGCGGTTTGGCTTTGCACCTCGTGCTTCCCCGCGTCAGTCTGACGTCATGATCGTGGCTGGTACGCTCACTAATAAAATGGCGCCTGCGCTTCGTAAGGTATACGATCAGATGCCGGAGCCGCGTTATGTAATTTCTATGGGATCATGTGCGAACGGTGGTGGCTACTATCATTATTCCTATTCAGTTGTGCGCGGGTGTGACCGGGTTGTGCCTGTCGATATTTATGTGCCGGGATGTCCTCCAACAGCTGAGGCGCTTCTGTATGGTGTGATGCTTCTTCAAAAGAAGATCCGTCGTACTGGCACGATTGAGCGATAGGAGCGGGCAATGTCAGAAGTTGAAACGATCGTGGATCCTACGGACGCAATGATTGAAGCGATATCATCGGAACTTGCGGGCAGTATCGATCAGATTTCAAGAGAGTTTGGTGAGCTAACGCTTACGGTCAAACGCGATGCTATTATCTCAGTGCTTCGGTTCTTGCATGATGATAGCCGGACGCAATTCATATCGATGATTGATATTTGTGGTGTTGATTATCCTGGAGACGCTGAACGGTTCGAAGTTGTTTATCATCTGCTCAGCCCAAAGCTCAATCAACGGATTCGGATTAAGCTTCGAACTGACGCGGAAACACCGGTGAAAAGTGCAACATCTGTTTATCCCGGCGCTGATTGGTTCGAACGTGAAGCCTACGACATGTACGGTATCCTGTTCACAGGGCATCCAGACCTGCGTCGCATTCTTACAGACTATGGCTTTGATGGTCACCCGATGCGCAAAGACTTCCCGTTAACGGGCTATGTTGAAGTGCGTTACGATGACGAGCAGAAGCGTGTGATTTACGAGCCAGTGGAACTGCGTCAGGAGTTCCGCGATTTTGATTATGAAAGCCCTTGGGAAGGCACAGACTATGTGCTGCCTGGCGACGAAAAGGCGGGTGCTTGATGGGTGACACGAATTTCATAAAAGCTGCACGTGATGCCGCTGAACAGGCAGCAAGAAAACATGCTGAGGAATCTGGTCAGCCCTTCGATGCTGACAAGACAAGAACTCAAATGAATATTGGAATTGGTTTAGCTTTGCTGCTGGTATTAGGCTTTATGTATTGGTGGAGCGCGTGATGGGCGAGCATAACGTCAGAAATTTCAACATTAACTTCGGTCCTCAACATCCGGCTGCGCATGGTGTTTTACGTTTGGTGCTGGAGCTGGATGGCGAGGTTGTAGAACGCGTTGATCCGCATATCGGCCTACTGCACCGTGGCACCGAAAAACTGATCGAACATAAGACATACCTACAGGCGATCCCGTATTTTGACCGGTTGGATTATGTTGCGCCAATGAACCAAGAGCACGCGTTTGCGCTTGCGGTTGAAAAACTGGCGGGGATTGAAGTTCCGCGTCGTGCGCAGTTGATCCGAGTGTTGTATTCCGAAATCGGCCGCATACTCTCGCACCTTCTCAACATTACGACGCAGGCTATGGATGTTGGCGCTTTGACACCGCCGCTTTGGGGCTTTGAAGAGCGCGAAAAACTGATGGTGTTTTATGAACGTGCATGTGGCGCTCGCATGCACGCAGCTTATGTTCGCCCTGGTGGTGTTCATCAGGATTTGCCGGAGGACTTGGTCAACGACATTGAAGCTTGGTGTGATCCGTTTCTGAAAGTAGTGGACGATATTGATCGTCTTCTGACTGCAAACCGGATTTTCAAACAGCGTAACGTTGATATTGGCATTGTTGAGTTGGAAGATGCATGGGCTTGGGGGTTCTCAGGGGTCATGGTTCGTGGTTCTGGTGCGGCTTGGGACTTGCGTAAGAACCAGCCATACGAATGCTATGACGAATTTGATTTTGATATTCCGGTTGGTAAGAACAAAGACAATTACGATCGTTATCTCATTCGTATGGAAGAGATGCGCCAATCCGTCTCGATTATGAAACAATGTATTACCAAGATGCGGGTTCCCGACGGCAAAGGACCAATTTCTTCAACTGACGGCAAGGTTGTTCCGCCAAAGCGTAGTGAGATGAAACGCTCTATGGAAGCTTTGATCCATCACTTCAAACTCTATACAGAAGGCTATCATGTGCCAGCTGGCGAGGTGTATTGCGCTGTAGAAGCGCCTAAAGGCGAATTTGGCGTGTATGTCGTTTCAGATGGCTCCAATAAACCTTATCGCTGCAAGCTACGTGCGCCGGGTTACGCGCATTTGCAAGCCATGGACTTTATGTGTCGCGGACATTTGCTGGCGGATGTATCAGCCATCCTTGGTTCTCTTGATATTGTGTTTGGGGAAGTAGACCGTTGAGGAAAACCCTTGCAGTCTTGATGCTTTCTTTGCTCGCGGCGTCATGCACGTCGCGGGATGTAGGGCCATATGCGCCGACTGCCGAGGACAAAAATCTGGAAAAGATCGCGGCGTCCAAGCCAATGTGTGTGATCGACAATCAGGCACGGTGTGATCATTTGATTGAAAACCGCTTGTTGTTTGGTCGTTTCTTTGCCCCTGAAACACTTGGTGGTCTTGACGAAAGTGAAAAATTTCGCGGGCGTCGTATCACAACCAAATTTGTTGTAGAGGCATTGGCGGCAACTAACCAATGTGTGGCGCCTAGTGAACCTACGGTTACGATTGTTCGTGGAATGATTATCGATGGCCGCCGGTTTGACGCCAAGGGCACTTCACCGCTCGTTGAGCAACAGTCTTCTTGTTTTATTACGCCTTCTGCGGAGGATTCATAAATGTCCGTTCGTCGTTTAGCTGACGATGCAGCTCAACCTGCAAGCTTTGCGTTTAATCGCGCGAATACACCTGTGGTCAAAACCTGGATCAAAAAATATCCTAAGGGGCGTGAGGCTTCTGCGGTCATTCCACTGCTTATGATTGCGCAAGAACAAGATGGCTGGGTTACCAAAGCATCGATTGAGCATATCGCTGAAATGTTAAATATGCCGTATATTCGCGTTCTTGAAGTGGCGACCTTCTATACTCAGTTCATGCTACAGCCTGTGGGTAAGAAAGCTCATATTCAGGTTTGTGGAACGACACCATGCATGCTTCGTGGTTCTGAAGAACTGATGAAAGTGTGCAAGCGCAAGATTAACGAAAATCAGTTCGAGACCAGTTCAGATGGCTCTTTGTCCTGGGAAGAGGTTGAATGCCAGGGCGCATGTGTTAACGCACCCATGGTTATGATCTTTAAAGATACTTATGAAGATCTCACCCCCGAACGTTTAGAAGAAATTATTGATGCGTTTGAAGCAGGGAAGGGTGCTGACGTAACACCCGGACCACAAAATGGTCGGCATTTTTCTGCGCCGGTTGGTGGCGCGACAACGCTTTTGGACAATCCGAACACAACACGTGAGACTTCAATTGGTGCTGCTTCACCCAAGAAAGCGCCGTCAAAAAAGTCCGCGCCTAAAAAAGCTAAAGCATCCACGGCTCCCGCTAAGAAGCCTGCTGGACCGATGCGCCTCAAAAAGCCTGAGGGAAAAGCTGATGATCTTAAACAAATTAGCGGCGTCGGGCCAAAGCTTGAGAAAACTTTGAATGGCTTGGGTTTCTGGCATTTCTCTCAGATTGCAGCTTGGAAAAAAGCCGATGTTGCGATCGTTGATGATGAGCTTTCATTTAAGGGGCGCATTGAACGGGATGATTGGATTAAGCAGGCAAAAGCGCTTGCGAAAGCAAAAAAGTAAACATTAGAGCAATCATGGTGTATAACCGCACTAACTGTGGGCTGAACGTTTGAGGAGTTGGAATGATGTGTAGAATTGTTTGTATAATTTTAGGCGCCATTGCGGGCGCTTTTACATGGTATCTTTTGCAGGCGGTAATGTCTGGTTTTCCGCTGCTTCTTATTTCCGCTATGGTTTTCATTGCGACCGCTTGGATGTTGCATGAAACATTTTGCGGCGAAGAAGTGAGCACAACATCGAAAGTTGCAGCTGGTACTGCTGCTGCGGCAGCAACCGGTGTTGCTGCTTCCAAAATGGGTAAATCAGATCGCGATGCCTGGAGCGATGATGCTGGCACTTCAGCCACAGAAACAGCGACTGCGCCAGTTGCTAGCCTGGTTTCTGATACGCCTGCTAAAAAAGCTGAGCCGAAACCTGCGGCAAAAAAAGCGGCAGAGAAAAAGCCAGCGGCCAAGAAAACTGCCGCGAAGAGCACGGCTTCAAAATCGAAATCAACTGCAGCAAAACCAGCCGCCAAGAAAGCACCAGCCAAAAAGGCTCCAGCTAAGAAGGCTGGCCCTGAGCGCTTGAAAAAGGCGAGAGGCGGCAAAGCTGACGATCTTAAATTGATCTCCGGTGTTGGCCCTAAACTTGAAAAGACACTGAACGGTCTTGGGTTTTATCACTTTGATCAAATCGCCAAGTGGAAGAAAGCCGATGTGGCAATCGTTGATGATGAGTTATCATTTAAAGGCCGCATCGAGCGTGATGACTGGATCAAACAGGCGAAAGTGCTGGCAAAGGGTGGCAAAGCCAAATAAGTCAATATTCCTACTGGATGCAGCTTAAGCCGTGGTTTAAGCAAATCTAAAGTGAATTGAGTTAGCCTCTCTGCATATCGTGTGGGGAGGCTTTTTTATGGGCACTTTTGGTAAACTAGGACAAAGAGAAACGAAAACGAGCCACACGTCTGATGCCGATGCGGTCATACGCCGAAGGCTGCCAACCGATCTCTATGCTGACGCACGCTTTGACGAAGGTGATGAACGTCCCTATGCGATTATGTCCTATATTTCGATTGCGGTTTTATCAGCTGTTTTTTACGGGGTCGGTTACTATAGCTTTGGTTTCACAAGCGAGCAGAAATTCTCTGTTCTTCCCATGCTGTCGATAATGATCGCTTATGCAATTACATCTATTGCTTGGGCTATAGCGTCAGGGTTTAAGGGCAATCGAAATAGCAAAGACAACAAAGAAAAGTATCCTGCGGTTGCATTCCTTGGAATTGGTGTCGGTGTTCTGTACGCGATGTACAAACATGACATGAACATTACAGGCTTATTTGCAATAGATTGGCACAATCAATTGTTTGGTGTGCATGCTTCATTGGGAGAAGCGAATAATCAAGCAAGAGACATTATTGCCAATATTGTTTCTGGCGCCGGAATGACCTTGGGTGCCTATGCTTTTATGGACCGATATGTGTTCAGTCGTGGCTTAAACAAATCCTAATTATATCGCTTTAGCATTTCCCTACACTGTGCGGGGAGGTTTTTGTATGGCTGCTTTTGGAAAAAGAAATGCGATGTCTGAGGGGGCAGGTTTTGCTGCTGTAGAACGCCGTGGTGAGTTCTCGAATAATGTCGGGGTGGAACGGCGCGAACCAACTGAGTTTGCCTTGCCACAGGTTCATAATTCTCACTTTGAGCGGTTTTGGCCCGCTTACGCAGCTGCCGCGTTTGCTTGCTATGCTGCCTACTATTTTCATTTTGAGTATGGAAACAACAGCGTCGTCTCGACCGTGTTTGGTACATTGGTTGTCGCGGTCATCTGGTATTTTATTTTCAATGGCTTCAGACGATCCATTAACAATCTGTACTTGCTGAGGTCTGGTGAAAAGAAATCAAAATCCTTCAAAGTAGGCGCCGGTTTGGGAGCAGCATACTGGATTTATTCGACGTTCATTTCTCCCACCACTGTTATGGGACAGGAATTCGGCCCTCAAACAGCCTTATATGATGGGTTCCAGCGCGAAGACTTAGCTGCTATTGCTCAGCTTTTATTGAGCTTTGGCGGATATGCCCTTGCTGGTGGTTTGATTGCAAACTTTGTTATGCGTCGGTTTTCTTCAAAAACGGAAAACTCTGAGTAACTTTGCAATCTAAACTCTTGTTTGTCATTCATCGATTTGGTACTTGCTGAGATTATAGAGTTAGGAAAACAGAGCCTAAAACCCAAGTGAGTCCGGCTACCCATGGCACTTCAAGATAAAGACCGCATTTTTACAAACATCTATGGCCTTCATGACAAGTCGCTGAAAGGCGCTATGAAGCGTGGACATTGGTCTGGCACCAAGAAGTTTATAGATAAAGGCGCTGATTGGGTTATCGATCAGGTAAAGGCATCTGGCTTGCGTGGCCGTGGCGGGGCAGGCTTCCCGACAGGCTTGAAATGGTCTTTCATGCCAAAGCCAGAGCGTTCAGATGGGCGCCAGTCTTATCTTGTCATCAATGCGGATGAATCAGAGCCTGGCACCTGTAAAGACCGGGATATCATGCGCCATGATCCGCATACCTTGATCGAGGGATGTCTCATCGCGGGTTTCGCAATGAATGCACATGCCTGCTACATTTATGTTCGCGGTGAATATATTCGCGAACGCGAAGCGCTTCAGGCTGCAATTGATGAATGTTACGACGCTGGCCTGCTTGGGAAAAACAACAAACATGGCTGGGACTATGACATTTATGTTCACCATGGCGCCGGTGCTTATATTTGTGGTGAAGAAACGGCTTTGCTTGAATCACTGGAAGGCAAAAAAGGTCAGCCGCGCCTGAAGCCTCCGTTCCCGGCCAATGTTGGTTTGTATGGTTGTCCGACAACGGTAAACAACGTTGAATCTGTTGCGGTTGTGCCAACGATTTTGCGTCGCGGCGCGGATTGGTTCGCTTCATTTGGTGAAGAGCGTAATGCGGGCACTAAACTTTTCTGTGTCTCTGGGCATGTGGAAAAGCCGTGTACGTTTGAAGAAGAAATGTCGATTCCCTTCCGTGAGATGATCGAGCGTCATTGTGGTGGTATCATTGGCGGCTGGGACAATCTGCTTGCTGTTATTCCGGGTGGATCATCTGTGCGCTGTGTACCTGCGGATCAGATCATCGATACGAAGATGGACTTTGACAGCTTGTCTGCCTTGAAGTCTGGTCTTGGTACAGCGGCTGTGATCGTCATGAACAAGGAAACAGACATCATTCGCGCAATCGCGCGTTTGGCGTATTTCTATAAGCATGAATCTTGCGGCCAATGCACGCCATGCCGTGAAGGCACAGGCTGGATGTGGCGGGTTCTAACCCGCATGGCAGAAGGCCGTGCGCAGAAAAAAGAAATTGATATGCTGCTTGAAGTCACCAAGCAGGT
>CALLHT010000249.1 GCA_938009335.1 uncultured Rhizobiaceae group bacterium | reverse complement strand
GGGCCCGCATCGTCAGGAAAGCCAAATGTTGGTGGTGGACGTGGGAACAAACGCAGAGATTGTGCTTGGCAATTCCGAACGCACGGTAGCTGCCTCCTCTCCCACCGGCCCTGCCTTTGAAGGCGCAGAAATCTCATGCGGGCAACGCGCTGCCCCAGGTGCGATTGAACGCGTAAGAATTGATCCGGAAACGCTGGAGCCAAAAGTCAAAATCATCGGCGTGGATATGTGGTCCGACGAAGAAGGCTTTGAAGCCGCCTCCAGCGTCACCGGTGTGACGGGCGTTTGTGGCTCGGCAATCATCGAGGTGATTGCTGAAATGTATCTTAGCGGCATCATATCTGAAGATGGTGTTGTTAATGGCTCAATGGCCGGGAAATCAGATCGCATTATCGAAGACGGCCGTACATTTTCCTATGTTCTGTGGCGTGGCGAGCAAGAATTGAAGATCTCACAAACTGATGTTCGTGCAATCCAGCTTGCAAAGGCAGCGCTCTATGCCGGCATCAAACTGCTGATGGATAAACAGGGCATAGACAAGGTCGATTCGATCTCTTTTGCAGGCGCTTTCGGCACGTTTATCGATCCGAAATATGCGATGGTTCTAGGCCTCATTCCGGATTGTGATTTGGAGAAGGTCAATGCGGTTGGCAACGCGGCAGGCTATGGCGCCAAGATGGCGCTTCTAAATCGCGATTTCCGCCGTGAAATCGAGGATACAGTCACAAAGATCGAAAAAATTGAAACGGCTCTTGAGGCAGATTTTCAGGACCATTTCGTCAACGCGATGGCCATGCCAAACAAGGTAGATCCCTTCCCTCAATTGGGTGAAGTTGTGAACCTGCCGCAGAAAAAAGCAACGTCGCAGACAAGCGACGACAGTGCTTCGGGTGGTCGTAGACGCAGGCGTAGAGCCCGCGGGTAACTAGATCCGCGTTACTCTTTTTCGAGCGTTAGTCAAAATTCTACCGGAGTTCTTATCAAGCGGCTGCATCAGAGCCGCTTTCACGTCATCACGCGAAATTCCCATATCGCGTAATTGGTGATCGTCAAGCCACAGCAGAGAGCGCACTTCATCGCGTTTTTTCTCTTCAATCAGATTATGCTCAAGCTTAGCGAAAAACGACGCTACCTTTTCAAACATCGCTGTAAGTCCAGCGACCAAACCATACTCAAAACCTCTGACAAATGTTCTCATTCTCAACATATCATTCCTCATTCACGTTAGAGCAGCGGATGCGTTGAAAATTGCTAGAATTAATGATTTAATCAATCGAATTTATTTAAACCAATAATTTCGAAAAACTGAATCATGCATATTGACGTTCCTCTTCTAAAATCGTTTGTCGCTATAGCTGATCACGGGAACTTTCTTGAGGCATCCAAAGCCGTTGCACGAAGTCCTGCAGCAGTGTCCATGCACATAAAAAAGCTCGAGGAAGAGGTCGGTCATCTCCTTTTCGAACGCGATGCACGGCAGACGAAACTAACGAAAGATGGGAAACGCCTGCTGCCTTATGCGCGCAGAATGTTGTTGCTGGAAAGCGAAATAAAATCGGAGTTCAATGAAACACCGCTTCAGGGTTCGGTTCAATTGGGGGTTCCTGACGATGTGGTTGAACGTTTTCCGATGAAAGTTTTAAGCGCCTTTTTGAATGAATACCCCAACGTCACGCTTGGCATTCATGTGGACCACACACCTGCCCTTTTACGCAAGGTTGATGAAGGTACGCTTGATCTTTCTATTATTACCTATGCACCCAGCATTCCCGGTGTTGCGGAATGCGAACGCATCGCGCGAGAGCCTGAAGTTTGGGCAATGTCTGCAAACGGAATAGCATCGCAAAAGAAGCCATTGCCCATCACACTTTGGGATGAAGGATGGGCATGGCATGAACCGACAACCCAAATATTGAAAGATGCTAATATCGACTACAGCATCATTCTGGAGTGCGAGAACGTTACGGCCCGGAGAGCTGCCATTGAAGCGGATTTGGCCGTAGGTCCGCTGCCACTTTCGGAACTCGGACCAGATCTGAAAGAGGTCCCTGAACTCAATCATCTTCCTCCGCTCCCGGAGTATGGATTGGGTCTCAAAATCCCCGAGACATTAAAACCGGAAACCACGGTCGTCGTTGAACATATTCGCAATCATTTCTGGCAATCGGACAGCAGGTCGAGCTGGCAGAGCACGCGAAATCTCATCAGGAAAGACGACCGATTTTAAGCTTTCATTTAGGATAGTTGAAACCAATCGCACAAACTTCACTCAAATTTGCACGGTTTTAAGGTGTGTCCGGTAGTTTGGTTTGCCTAATCGACTGGAAAGACAATGCCCCATACATCGCAAGCAATCGGATATGATTTCAAACAAGATACGGTCAGCAACACAACAGCGACCGAATCCCTTGGCATGGCACTGATGCGACTAGCGGCGAAGGCTGCTCGCCCGATCGACTATACAGGTCTATCATACGCAAACCGTGTGATCCGAACGGTTCTGCCAAGCGACCGCTTTATCAGAACCCGTATGTTCGATGATACGCATTTCGAGTTCCCATACGGTGATGGGTATTGGGGCGTGTTGCTCGATAATAAAATTCCCTATTCAGCGCCCGAAGAACTTTTCCTCATGGCCATTCGCGATATCGACTATGCATTCGTGGATTGCGGCGCGAATTACGGGTTCATGTCATCTATCGTAACCAGTCAAGCATATGGGCAAAAGCCCTGCATCGCGATTGAAGCTGATCCAACGACGTTCAAAATGCTCGAACGCAACTGGAAACTTAACAATCAGCGGTTTGAACTCAAACATAACGCGGTGTTTCACAAAAGCGGCGAATGGGTAAGTTTCGGCGGTGGAAAGCATGAAGCCAGATCCATTCAGGAAGGCGCGTCTGACGAACAGTGCAATGATGTTGAGACTATTGCGCTCGATACGTTAAAACCATGGTGGAAAAAACAAAAAGCCAAACACCTCGTCCTTAAACTGGACGTGGAAGGTGTGGAAATTCCTGCCCTCGAAGGCGCAACCAGCCTCTTGAAATCCGACCCGTGTATTATGTTTGAAGATCACGCGTCCGATAAAACGCATGAAGTGAGCAAATACATGATGGAAGAACTTGGCATGACCGTTTTCACCTCCGAAGAACGTGGATGCCGCGAGCTAACATCACTTGATGAATTGACCGCGATCAAACGCAACCCACGTGTAGGATATGATTTCTTAGCAGCTCGTGGGAAATTCTGGCCCGATCTGATCCGTGGCCTTAAATATAGCTAAACAGGAAGCACATCAAACGCGATACATTGTCGATCTTCATCCGATTCAAACGGGATCGTATGATGGAAAAGCGATGACGGGAAAAGGACAAGGTCCCCAGCTGTTGGACGATGCTCTAGAACAGGAATGTTCTCGTGCTCTTTGCGATAGCCGTAACCGTGCAAACTAAACGCAATCGCGCCTTCGTTGTCTTTCGTATCTTTTGGAATTTTCAGGTAAAGCACACCACTCACCCAACCGCGTGTATGAATATGCGGCTTTTGGTATCCCGCTTTCATCAACTTGACGTGCCACCCGTCCATATCAAACTGCTTCGGAAAGTGCCAGATGATGCCGGCGGTTCCGCCAGAGCGCTCCTCCCGATAGGCTTTCAAATGTGAGCGAATAATATCCTCAAGCTGCCCCAATGCTTCACCCCGATGAAACAGGTTTCCATGCGTTTGAAACCCACCACGAGTGGTATTGTTTTCCCAGACCGCACTCACATTCTCGGCCTCTTTCATAAGTTGGTTCAAATAGTTTGGTTGTTCATCCAATACGTCTCGAATATTGCGAATAGAAACAAATTCCAGAGGATTTGGCGCGAAGGAATGGGTTTCCTCAACCTCATATTGATTTGCAACAAACGCGCTAAACGCTGCGGCTCGAAGGTTTTTGGGTTCCGCCGTATTGAGTTCGCTTACAGCAGAAAGAAGCTTGTCTGGCTGATCGCCCGTTGCATGCATATGTTCCAGCACTTTGACGCGAGCTTCAGCCGTATCAACGCGCTCAAAGGATGCCATCGCTCGTTTATGGTCGCCAGCCTGCGCAAACAATACACCCATTTCATAATGTGCTTCGCGGTTTTCCGGTTCCAGCTTTAAGGTCGTCTCAAAGCATTTTCGAGCCTTATCCATCATATCGAGCTTGCTATAGGTAATTCCTAAGCTCAGATGGCCCGGTGCGAAAAGTGGAGCAATAAACGGCACCTTCTCCAGATGTTTCAGCGCTTCTTCATTGCGCCGCAATTGGCGTAATCCTGCACCAATATTGCGAAGCGCAGGCACATATTTGGGGTCTTTCTCCAGCGCCTTTTCATAGTTGCTAATCGCTTCGTCATAGCGCTCCATCTCAAAATATGCGGCGCCCAGATTGGTGAAAACATCGGCAGACCCTCCCCCCGCTGCCACAATCTTTTCAAGCAATTCAGCGGATTCAGAAGGCTGATTGAGATTCATATGTGCAAGCGCAAGATTAAATTGCCCGTCCGCATATCCCGGTTGCAATTCGAGCAACTTACGCAACGGCTTTATCGCGCCTGAATAATCTCCAACAGCAATTTGAGACTTACTCAACACGTCGTAGAGAAACGGATTATCCGGAAATCGCTTTATCCATTTGCGCGCTTTTGCCTGAGCTTCTTTGTGTTTCCCGGATTGCACCAACATAACCAGAGCTTGTGCGTCTGACTGAGCGAACTGAGAACCAGAAGGTTTGGCTTTTTTCACGAAATAGGCCTCTTTTTGGAATTTGACTTTGAAGACAAGCTAAAACACATTTGTCCGTGTCGCTTCAAACAATAAATCACACTGTAGAACCCTAATGGCAAATCCAAAAGCATATATATTCGACGTATTTGGCACGATTGTGAATTGGCGCAATGGCGTTGCATCCGTTTGTGCCGAAACTTTCGCTTCCAAGAACATTGATTTTAATCCACATGAATTTGCTGACCTTTGGCGTGGCGAGTACCAGCCCGCAATGGAGCGGATCAGATCCGGAGACCGGGGTTATATCGCATTGGATACGCTGCATCTGGAAAACTTAAATCGGGTACTGGAAAACGTTGGCTTGCTAGACAAGTTCAACAATCAAGAGAGGCAAGCGTTAAACAAAGCTTGGGAAAAGCTCCCTGGTTGGCCTGATAGTTCACCTGGTCTTTATGCTCTAAAGAAGAAAGCAATCATTGCCCCCTGCTCTAACGGCTCCATCGCGTTGATGACCCGAATAGCCAAGTTCTCTGACCTGCCATGGGATTGCATTGTGGGGGCTGAGATAGCGCAAAACTACAAACCTCATAAGGATGCTTATCTGAAATCGGTGGCCGCGCTCGGCCTGCAACCTGAAGACGTTATGATGGTCGCCGCTCACAATGATGATCTACATGCAGCGCGCAAATATGGCCTAAAAACAGGCTTCATCCCCCGCAAAACCGAATATGGCGAAGGTCAGGCCAAAGATCTGGAACCGAATGCTGACTGGGATATAGTCATCAATTCGATTGAGCAACTCGCTGAAATCGCACCATAAGTTTTCAACCTAAGCCCTCAACACGGAATTTGGCCGTTAACCGTGTCATATGCGATCCGTGAAAATCTGCGTCAGTTTTTCAAATTCTTGTTGCATTCATGAATTTTTCTGACAATGTCGCTTACTGAATAGGTTCAGGAGGGCATACGGTGAACCTCATGGAAAATCCATCTTCCACATCTTCGAGCGCTGGCCAGAACAGCAGGGCGATTGTTTTTTACCTCGTAGAAAACTTCTCCATGATTGCATTTGCAACGGCTATTGAGCCTTTGCGGATCGCAAATCGTATGCTCGGCGTTGAATATTATTCGTGGCGTCTTGCCTCTATGGATGGCAATCCAGTCACGGCTTCAAATGGTGTCGAAGTTGCCATTGAAACCAGCTTGAAACAGGAGCGGGAAAACCTCTCAAGCTCCCGTCGCCCATCGAACATGTTTCTTTGCTCAGGCATGAATGTGGAAGAAGCCGTCAACCGTTCACTCTTTGCTTATATTCGTGAAAATAAAAACAGTGGCGTTACCGTTGGTGGGCTATGTACGGCAGCTTTCCTGCTTGCTGCAGCAGGCCTTCTGAAGGGCAAGAAATGTGCAATCCACTGGGAGAACCTCCCCGGCTTTGCAGAGAATTTCCCGGAGGTCGAAGTATATGCGGACCTCTATGAAATGGACGGTAATATCTGGACCTGCGCCGGAGGCACTGCAGCACTCGATATGATGCTATCCATGATTGAAGAGGACTTGGGCGAGGAACTTGTAAACCGCGTGTGTGAGCAAGCCTTAACCGACAGAGTGCGCAATCCGAATGACCGTCAACGCCTGCCTCTACGTGCAAGATTAGGCGTGCAAAACGCAAAAGTGCTCTCAGTTATTGAATACATGGAAGCCAATATTGCAGAGCCGTTACAGTTGGTCGAAATCGCCGACTTCGTGGGTCTTTCGCGCAGACAAATCGAGCGTCTTTTCCAACAACATATGGGGAGATCCCCTGCCCGCTATTATTTGGAAATCAGACTTGATCGCGCGCGTCATCTACTGATGCAATCGACGATGGCTGTTGTGGATGTTGCAATCGCCTGCGGCTTTGTATCGGCATCTCACTTTTCCAAATGCTATCGTGAGATGTATGGCAAATCACCTTTGCAGGAACGGACTTAAGCTCTAGCCCGTTCCTGACTTCTTTTCGATCTACCCGACGATGTTGTGCTCTGGCCCGTATGCGAAACCGGTAATGTT